>NZ_JAFMKL010000023.1:0-20097 GCF_017852955.1 Vulcanococcus sp. DEBay_Sum22DG08_74 | reverse complement strand
TGCGGCGCTCGGCTTGCTTTTTCAGTTGATCGATTTGCTGCTGCTGCCGGGCCAAATAACCGCTGTATTTGATGTCGATCTCAGCCCCCTCACGCACGTCTAAGGGGAGCTCGGCATCGGCGAGGCCATGGCGAACGAGATCTGCGCTGTGGAATCCCGGACGCCGCAGGAGGTCGGCCAGGGTGATCGATCCCTTGATGGCCGCCTTGGTTTCCTCGGCCACGGCAGCCGCCACAGGGTCGCTGACCTTCAGGCGGACGCTCTCGAGGCGTTGTTTCTCGGCTTCGATTCCGTCCTGTTTGCGCTGGTAGATCTCCCAGCGACGGTCGTCGATTAAACCCAGCTCACGGCCCAGGGGCGTCAGCCGGCGGTCGGCGTTGTCTCCGCGCAGCACCAGCCGGTATTCACTGCGGCTGGTCAGCACCCGGTAGGGCTCCCGCAGATCCTTGGTGATCAGGTCATCGATCATCGTGCCGATGTAGCTCCCTTCCCTGGGAAAGTGCACCGGCTCCTGCTGGCGCAGCTGACGCACGGCATTCAGGCCCGCCACCAGGCCCTGGGCTGCGGCTTCCTCGTAGCCGGTGGTTCCGTTGAGTTGCCCGGCGCTGAAGAGTCCCTTGACCCGTTTGGTCTCGAGGGAGGGCTTGAGCTGGGTGGCGGGCAGGTAGTCGTAATCCACGGCATAGGCCGGCCGCAGCATCACGCACTGCTCCAGCCCGGGCAGGGTGCGCAGCAGTTCCAACTGCAGCCGCTCCGGCAGTCCCGTGGAGAACCCCTGGACATAGATCTCCGGGGTGTCTCGGCCTTCGGGCTCCAGGAAGATCTGGTGACTGTCCTTGTCGGCAAAGCGCACGATCTTGTCCTCGATCGAGGGGCAGTAGCGGGGCCCTTTGCTATCGATCACCCCGCCGTAGATCGGCGTCAGGTGCAGGTTGTCTTTGATCAGTTGGTGCGTGGCCGCGGTGGTGCGGGTGATGTGGCAGCTCATCTGCTCACCGCTGACCCAGCTGGTGGGATCAAAGGAGAAGAAGCGATCGGCGGCGTCGCTGGGTTGCTCCTCCAGTTGATCGAGGGCGATGCTGCGGCGATCCACCCGGGCCGGGGTGCCGGTCTTCAGGCGATCGGTCTGGAAGCCCAGCTCCTGCAGGGCCTCGGTCAGACCCTCGGCCGCCTGTTCACCGGCCCGACCCGCTGACATCGATTGATGGCCGACCCAGATCTGTCCGCCGAGGAAGGTGCCGGCGGTCAGGATCACGGCCCCGGCGCTGTAGGTGCTGCCGAAGTAGGTCCGCACGCCCTGGATCGCGGCGTCCTCGACCACCAGTCCGGTGACCATGGCCTCGCGTAGGGCCAGGTTTGGGGTGTGCTGCAGCAGTTGCAGCATCTGCCGGGAGTACTGGCGCTTGTCGGTTTGGGCGCGCAGGGCCCAGACCGCTGGACCGCGGCTGGCGTTGAGGACCCGTTTCTGCAGCGCGGTGGCGTCGGCCAGCCGCCCGATCACGCCGCCGAGGGCATCCACCTCGTGAACCAGCTGGCTCTTGGCCGGACCGCCCACCGCCGGATTGCAGGGCTGCCAGGCGATCCGGTCGAGATTGAGGGAGAAGAGTGCGGTGCTGCAGCCCAAACGCGCGGCGGTGATCGCCGCTTCACAGCCGGCATGACCGCCGCCCACGACGATCACGTCGAAGTGTTCAATCGGGGCGAAGTCAGCGGACACCATCGTTCGACGCTACGGCGCCGCCAGGTTGCGGAAGCGGGTGAATTGCGGCTCAAACAGCAGCTTGACCGTGCCCACCGGCCCGTTGCGGTGCTTGGTCACGATGATCTCGGTGATGCCGCGATCGGGGGTGTCGGGGTTGTAGTACTCGTCCCGGTAGATCATCAGCACCAGGTCGGCGTCCTGCTCGATCGAGCCCGATTCCCGCAGGTCGCTGAGCATCGGCCGCTTGTTGGTGCGTGATTCCACGCCACGGCTGAGCTGGGAGAGGGCGATCACCGGCACGTTCAGCTCCCGGGCCATTTGTTTGAGGCCCCGGGTGATCCGCGAGAGCTCCTGGACCCGGTTATCGGATCCGCTTCCTTCCATCAGCTGCAGGTAGTCGATGATCACGACCCCGAGCTCCTTGCCGCTCTCGGCCATCAGCCGGCGGCAGAGGGATCGCATCTCCAGCACGCCGGCATTCGGCTTGTCGTCGATGTAGATCGGCATCTGCCCCAGGGTGCTGATGCCCTGGCCCAGCAGGGGCCATTCCTCGGGCTGCAGCCGACCGGTGCGCAGACGACCGCTTTCGATGCCCACCTCCATCGCCAGCAGTCGATAGGTGAGCTGCTCCTTGCTCATCTCCAGGGAGAAGACGCAGACCGGCAGGTTGTGGAGCTGGGCCACGTTCTTGGCCAGGTTCAGCGTGATGGCGGTTTTGCCCATGGCGGGGCGGCCGGCCACGATGATCAGGTCGCTGCGCTGCAGCCCCTGGGTCATGGCATCGAGGTCGTAGAAGTTGACCGGGATGCCGGCCACGGCCGTCCCCAGGGAGCGGCTTTCGATCTCGTTAAAGGTGGCCGTCAGGATTTCCGCCGTTGGGGTGAGGCCAACGCTGGGCTTCTCCTGGCTGATGGCAAAGATCTTCTGCTCGGCCTCATCCAGCACCTGCTCCATGGGCTTGCCCTGATCGAAGCCCAGCTGAATCACCTCGTTGCCGGAGCGGATCAGCTGACGGCGCAGGAACTTGTCCATCACCAGGCGTGCCACCTGGTCGATGGAGGCGGTCGAGAGGGTGCGCTCCACCAGCTCCACCAGCCGGCCGCTGCCACCCACCTTCTCCAGGGCTCCGGTGTCCGCCAGCCAGGCGGTCATTGCCGTGAGGTCCGTGGGTTTGCCCTGGCCATGGAGCATCAGGGCGGTGCGATAGATCTCCCGGTGGGCGGAGAGATAGAAGGCCTCCGGCTGCAGCACATCGGCGACGCGGCCGATGGCATCGGGGTCCAGCAGGATCCCGCCCAGCACGGCTTCCTCGGCCTCGAGGTTTTGGGGGGGCACGCCATCGGGCATCGCCTCGAAGCGTTCGTCCTCCCGCGGTCTGCCCCGGGGCGCCGCGCGACCGCCGCCGCCCTCATCGGCGTCGCTTTGGCTCAGGGGAACGCTCACCATTGCTTTGGCCGGGGCTTCAACGAAAAAGCCGCCAGTCCCGTTGGGGCCTGACGGCGAAGGGGTTGCTCATTGTGGCGGGAACCGATCGGTTCGCCCAGACCACGCTGAACGGTTCTTAGTGGCTGACCACTTCGAGGTTGATCTCAGCGGTGACGGCGCTGTGGAGCTTGACCTGCACCTTGTAGGTGCCGGTGCGGTGGATTTCGGGGACGATGATGTCGCGGCGGTCCACTTCCTTCTTGGTGGCGGCCTCGATGGCCTCGGCCACGTCGGCGTTGGTCACGGTGCCGAACAGCACGTCATCGCCACCGGTCTGCTTCTTGACGGTGAAGCGGCCGATGGTGTCGAGGGCGGTGCGGAAGTCCAGGGCTTCCTGCTTGAGGGCAGCCTGACGCTCAGCTTCCTTGGCGCGGCGGTGCTCCACCTGCTTCAGGACCGCGGGGGTCAGGGGAACAGCCTTGCCTTGGGGCAGGAGGAAGTTGCGGGCATAACCGGGGGCAACGTCCACCAGGTCACCGTTCTTGCCCAGGCTCAGGACGTCCTCGCTGAGGACTACGGATACACGCTTAGCCATGGGGATGCAGTCGAACGATCATCGAATTTGGCGATTGATCAGACTACGCCACCACTTGCGGCCTGTGCTAGCAGCGGCCTAGGCAGGCGCACCTGGGTGGCGAGTCCCAGCCGTTGCAGCAGCCGGATGTGCATCCAGGTGAGGTCCGGTTCGCGCCAGCCCCAGCCGTGGCGCGCTGAGTGGGGGTAGGCGTGGTGGGTGTTGTGCCAGCCCTCGCCGAAGGTCAGGGCGGCCACCCAGGGGTTGTTGCGGGAGCCGTCGCCGCTGTCGTGCCGGATGTAGCCCCAGCGGTGGGTGGCGGAGTTCACCAGCCAGGTGCAGTGGTAGACGACCACCAGGCGGAGGGGAATGCCCCAGAGCACCAGGGCCCAGCCGCCGGCGCCGCTGACCGTGCCAATCCAGAAGAGCAGTCCCGCCAGGGGCAGCTGCAGCGCCAGAAACCAGCGGTTCAGCCAGCGGTAGTAGGGGTCCTTGGCCAGGTCCCCCGTGAACTGGGGCACGGCCTGCTCAGCGGGGATATCCCGGAACATCCAGCCCATGTGGCTCCACCAGAAGCCCTGGTGGCTGTTGTGGTGATCTGAATCCGTATCCGAAAACTTGTGGTGGTGGCGGTGCAGGCCCACCCAGTCAATGGGGCCGTGCTGGCAGCTCAGGGCGCCGCAGGTGGCGAAGAAGCGCTCCAGCCAGTGGGGCAGCCGCAGAGCCCGGTGGGAGAGCAGTCGGTGGTAGCCGATGGTGACCCCCAGGCAGGCCGTGACCCAATAGAGGATGGCCAGGGTGCTGGCGGCTTCCCAGCTCCAGAAGCGTGGCAGGAGGGCGACGAGGCCCAGGCCATGCAGGGCGGCCATGAAGCCGATCACTCCCCAGTTGCGGGGGAGCTGGTTGATGGGCGCTTGGGCGTGGTTGGCCCAGACGCTGCTGCGGCTGATGGTGGCAGTCATCTCCCTCCTCCCGATACGGACGCGATGTTCTCGCTAAAATGGTAGCAGTACGGATCCGTATCGGGTGAATTATCGGGACGAACTCGAAGCAGGTCGCGACGCGTTTGGGCATCTGATCAAGGTGTGGCACGAGCGGAACGGCTGGAGCCAAAGGGTTTTGCCCGCCCTGGCGGAGCGCCTGGAGCTCGGCCGTGTCCACAATTCCCAGCTCTCCAACCTGCGTAACCGCAAGTTGACCTCCCCGGGGCCGGAGCTGTTTGTGGCCCTGGGCCGGATCAACGAATTGCTGGCGGCCCAGGGCCCGGCTGGGCTCTCGCCAGAACTCGAGCAGCAGATCAGCGATCAGCCGGAGTTGCTCGCGGCCCTGCAGTCCTCGGCGCTGCCCCTGTTGAGTGATTCCGATGAGGCCTTGGGCCCAGCCCAGCTCTTCGAGATCTTTGTCGGCCTGCGCCAGCCGCCGGGGGCCTTTGACCTGCGCATTGATGTCGCCGAGGCGGCGGGCTTGAGTGCCGCCTTGGCGGAGCTGCTGACCGCTGGCCGTCCCTGGCGGCTGTGCAGAGAGCAATTGATCGCGGCCTACCCCGGGGAGAAGCGACAGAGACGGGAGCGCTTCGCTGAAGTGATGGCCGGCCAGCGGGAATACAGCGCCGAGGAGTTGGATGCCGAACTGGCGGACCTGCGCCGGACCCTGGCGGTGCTGGGGGCCGCGGATGAGCAGGAGCTCAGCGCCGATCAATTTTTGGATCTCCTACGCCAAAAAGCCCGACTGCTGGAGCAGCCGGGCCAAGGGGAGGAGGAGTCCGATCTGGCGGAGGCGATCCGCCGTCAGTTGCAGGCTTAGCCGCTGTAGCGGGCTTCGCGCACCCGCTTCGCCCAGCCCAGCTTGCGCAGCAGCTTGATGTGCTGCCAGGTGATGTCGAACTCGAACCAGCGCAGGCCATGACGGGCGCTGGAGGGGTGAGCGTGGTGGTTGTTGTGCCAGCCCTCGCCAAAGCTCAGGATCGCCACCCACCAGCAGTTGCGGGAGAGATCCGGGCAGTCGAAGTTGCGATAGCCGAAGGCGTGGGTGGCGGAATTCACCAGCCAGGTCACGTGATAGACGATCACCAGGCGCAGGGGAATCGCCCAGAGCACCAGACCGAGGCCGCCGCCATGGACTTGGGCCGCTTCGCCGTACCAATACAGGGCTGCACCCAGGGGGATCTGGAGCAGGAGGAACCAGCGATCCAGCCAGCGGTAGAGCGGATCCTGGAGCATGTCGCCGGTGAAGCGGTGGATCTCCTTGATCGCTGGGATCTCGTGGAGCATCCAGTCGCTGTGGGCCCACCAGAGGCCGCGGGCGGCGTCGTGGTGGTCGTTCGGTTGGTCGGAGAACTTGTGGTGGTGGCGGTGGAGGCCGACCCACTCGATCGGACCGCTCTGGCAGGCCAGCGTGCCCATGACCACCAGCACCCGCTCCACCCACTTCGGAGCAACAAAGCTGCGGTGGGCCACCAGGCGGTGCAGGCCCAGGGTGACGCCGATGACGGTGGTCCAGTACAGGACTGCGAGTACGGCAACGCCTTGCCAGCTCCAGTACTGGGGCAGCAGCGCAAAGACAGCACCAACGTGGATCGCCAGCATGAAGCCGGTGGTCCCTGACTTGTATTTCCTCTGACTACGGGGAAGTTGTGCACGGGGCACCACCAGGGCGGCGCGCATCCGAGCCTCTTGGGCGGCGGTATACCCATTGGATCCGCTGGCTTGGTCCGCCCCCTCGCGCTGAGAAGGGTGGGCCGCCGCAGCGGTGTCGGGGGCTTGGACCAAGATGAACTCCTTGAAGGGGCGCAGGCGTCGGGTCGCTGTGGTGCTCCAGCAAGGGAGCCTGCGCACCAATGGCCTGGGATGTCAGTCGGCTGTAGCCAAGACATCAGTTTGAAAAATCTAGACGGCTGGCCCACCGTCACGCGGGAGCAGCATGGGTTCACCTGTGGATGGCCATGACCTCTCCTCACCAGGCCTGGGCTGCTGATCAGTTGGCCGTTGCCCTGGAGCGCACGGCGCCGGTGGCCCAGGAGCGTCGGGCGGGCATCAAGCCCCGGTTGCAGCGGGTGCTCGACGCCTTTGCGGCCGAGCGACTGGGGGTTCACCATTTCGCCTCCGTTAGTGGCTATGGCCATGGGGACCTGGGCAGGGAGGTGCTCGACCGGGTCTTTGCCCGGGTGCTGCAGGCCGAGGCCGCCGCGGTGCGCCTGCAATTTGTGAGCGGCACCCATGCCATCGCCGCTGCCCTCTATGGGGTGTTGCGGCCCGGTGATCGGCTCTTGGCCCTGACGGGGCGTCCCTACGACACCTTGGAAGAGGTCATCGGCATCCGGGGCGAGGGGCAGGGGTCCCTGGCGGAGTTCGGGGTGGCCTACGACGAGCTGGATCTCCTTCCCGATGGGAGCGTCGATGAGGCGGGAATCGCTGGGGCACTGGCTGTGCCCACCCGCATGGTCCTGATCCAGCGCAGCTGCGGCTACAGCTGGCGCCCGTCCTTGACCGTGGCGCAGATCGCTCGCTTGGTGGAGCGGGTCAAGGCGGTTCAGCCCGGCTGCCTGGTGTTCGTCGACAACTGCTACGGCGAGCTCGTTGAGCTGCAGGAGCCCACGGCCGTTGGAGCGGACCTGATGGCTGGCTCCTTGATCAAGAACCTCGGCGGCACGATTGCCCCGACGGGCGGCTACGTCGCCGGGCGCGAGGAGCTGGTGGAGCAGGCCTGCTGCCGGCTGACCGCCCCGGGCATCGGTAGTGAAGGGGGAACAGGCTTTGACCTGCATCGCCTGCTCTTCCAAGGACTGTTTTTGGCGCCGCAGATGGTGACCGAGGCGCTGCTCTGCGCTGAGTTGACCGCAGCGGTGTTTGACGGCTTGGGCTACGCGGTCAAGCCCCTGGTGGGAGGGGTGCGCAGCGATGTGATTCAGGCGGTGCGCCTGGGGTCCCCCGAACCGCTGAAGGCCGTCTGCCGCGCTTTTCAGACCTGTTCCCCCGTGGGCTCCTACCTCGATCCGATCCCAGCACCGATGCCCGGCTACGCCAGTGAGTTGGTGATGGCGGGCGGGACCTTTATCGATGGCAGCACCAGTGAGTTCTCCGCCGATGGCCCCCTGCGGGAGCCCTACGTCCTCTATGCCCAGGGCGGCACCACCCAGGCCCATGCGGAGCTCGCCTTGGAGCGGGCCCTGCTGGCGTTAGCTGAATCCCATTACAAGGGTGGCCCTGGGAACAGCCGCGCCTCGGCAAATTCGACAAACTGAGAGCCACTTTTGCTGCGGCGCGGCCCATGGGTCTGCACTATCCCGATGACTGCCGCTATTCCGACAGTCACGAGTACGTGAAGTCCGAAGGGGAGCTGGTGCGCGTCGGCATCAGCGCCTTTGCGGTCGATCAGCTGGGGGACATCGTCTTTGTGGAGTTGCCCGAGGTGGGGGACAGCCTCAGCCAGGGCTCCAGCTTCGGTTCGGTGGAGTCGGTGAAGGCCGTGGAGGACATGCTCTCCCCGATCGATGGCACCGTGGAGGCCCGCAATGAGGCGGTCCTGGCGAGCCCCGAGGAGCTGCAGAACGACCCCTATGGCGAGGGTTGGTTGCTGTTGGTGCGTCCGAGCGCTCCGGCCCAGATCGAGGCTCTGATGGATGCCGCGAGCTACGGCGCCAAGGTCGACGGTCACTGATGGAGTTGAGCGCCTTCGTTCAGCGCCACATCGGGCCCACGCCCGCTGAGCAGCAGTCGATGCTGCGGGATCTCGGCCTGCCTGACCTGGAGGCCTTGGTGCGCCAGGTGGTCCCCGAGCCGATTCGTCTGGAGCCTGCCCAGGCCCTGGAGGGTTTGCCGGCGGGTTGCCAGGAGTCCCAGGCCCTAGCCGAACTGCAGCAGATTGCGGCGGCGAACGAGGTCCGCCGTTCCCTGATTGGCCTGGGGTACTACGGCTGCATCACCCCGGCGCTGATTCAGCGCCATGTCTTTGAAAACCCCGCCTGGTACACCGCTTACACCCCCTACCAAGCGGAAATCAGCCAGGGGCGCCTCGAGGCACTCCTGAATTTCCAGACCCTGATCAGCGAGCTCACCGGCCTGCCGATCGCCAACGCCTCGTTGCTGGATGAGGCCACGGCGGCGGCGGAGGCCATGGCCCTGAGCCTGGGGGCTTGCCGCAACCGCAAGGCGCGCCGATTCCTGGTGGATGAGGCGGTCTTCCCGCAGACCTGGGCGGTCCTGGAGACCCGGGCGGAACCGCTGGAGCTCGAACTGGAGCGGGTCAATCCCCAGGAACTCCTGGAGCGGCCCGAGGCGTTCAGCGACGCCTTTGGTCTGCTGCTGCAGCTGCCGGGGACCTCGGGAGCGCTCTGGCACCCGGGTGAAGTGATCGCCGCCGCCCAGGCCGCAGGCGTGATCGTGACGGCGGCTGTGGATCCCTTGGCCCAGGTGCTGATGGCACCGGTGGCCGAGCTCGGTGTGGAGATTGCCGTCGGAAGCACCCAGCGCTTGGGCATTCCCTTGGGCTTTGGCGGCCCCCATGCGGCGTTCTTTGCCACGACTCCTACCCACCAGCGCAAGATTCCAGGCCGTTTGGTCGGTCAATCGGTCGATGCCGAGGGGCATCCGGCGTTGCGCCTGGCGCTGCAGACCCGTGAGCAGCACATCCGCCGCGACAAGGCCACCAGCAACATCTGCACCGCCCAAGTGCTGCTGGCGGTGATGGCCAGCTTCTACGCGGTGCACCACGGCCCCGATGGCCTGACGGCGATCGCCCGGCGTCTGGTGCTGCTGCGGGAACTCTTGCGGCGTGGCCTCGAAGCCCTGGGCTATCCCCCCGAGGCGGCCCCGGGCCTCGACACCCTGCGGGTGCACTGCCCGGATGCGGCGGACGTGATCGCGCGGGCGGCGGCGGCGGGCTTCAACCTGCGGCCTGAGGCCGACGGGTTTGCCATCAGCCTCGATGAGCTGAGCGACCTCGAGGAGCTGCAGCGCCTGCTCTCCGCCCTGGCGGCCCTGCCGCAACGGGCCCCGGATCTGGCCCAACTCGAGCACGCCCTGTTGCAGGAGAGCCAGGGACAGCCGATTGAGGAGCGCCTCTGGGGAACCCTGGTGCCCCGTCGCTCGCGCCCATGGCTGCAGCAGCCGGTCTTCCATCGCTACCGCAGCGAGACGGAGTTGCTGCGCTACATCCAGCGGCTCGTCTCCAAGGACTTCTCCTTGGTCCACGGGATGATCCCGCTGGGGAGCTGCACGATGAAGCTCAACGCAGCGGCAGAGCTGCTGCCGGTCAGCTGGCCAGGGTTTGCGGGTCTGCATCCCTTCGCGCCGGCGCACCAGAGCGCGGGCTATCGCCGTTTGGTGGCGGACCTCGAGCATTGGTTGTCGGCGATCACGGGCTTCGCCGGGGTGTCCCTGCAGCCCAACGCCGGCTCCCAGGGGGAATACGCCGGCCTACTGGTGATTCGCGCCTATCACCGCAGCCGCGGCGATACCCAGCGCCGGATCTGCCTGATCCCCACCAGTGCCCATGGGACGAACCCCGCCAGCGCCGTCATGGCTGGTTTGACGGTGGTGGCCGTGGCCTGCGACGACCAGGGGAACATCGACCGGGCGGATCTGCAGGCCAAGGTCGAAACCCACAAGGACGAGCTGGCGGCCCTGATGGTCACCTACCCCTCCACCCATGGCGTCTTTGAGGAGGGCATCCGTGAGATCTGCGCCTTGGTGCATCAGCACGGCGGACAGGTGTATCTCGATGGCGCCAACCTCAATGCCCAGGTGGGCCTGGCGAAGCCCGGGATTTATGGAGCGGATGTCTGCCACCTGAACCTCCACAAGACCTTCTGCATCCCCCACGGCGGTGGCGGTCCGGGGGTGGGGCCGATCGCTGTGGCCTCCCACCTGTTGCCCTTCCTGCCGGGTCATCCGTCTGCGGAGGCCTGTGGGGGTGATCAGGCCATCGGACCGGTGAGTGCGGCCCCCTGGGGCAGCGCCAGCATTCTTCCGATCAGCTGGATGTACATCCGGATGATGGGCGGCGCGGGCCTGCGCCAGGCCAGTGCCGTTTCCCTCCTGGCCGCCAATTGGTTGGCCCATCAACTGGAGGATCACTTCCCGGTGCTTTATCGCGGCCAATCCGGACGGGTGGCCCATGAATGCATCTTTGATTTGCGGCCGCTCAAGCGCAGTGCCGGATTGGAGGTTGATGATCTCGCCAAGCGCCTGATGGACTACGGCTTCCATGCCCCGACGGTCAGTTGGCCGGTGGCGGGAACGGTGATGGTGGAGCCCACCGAAAGCGAGGGTTTGGCGGAGCTGCAGCGCTTCTGTGATGCGATGGCCGCCATCCGCGCAGAGGCTGCAGCGATTGAGTCCGGGGCGATGGATCCTGAGAACAATCCCCTCAAACGTGCGCCGCATACGTTGTCAGCGGTGACGGCGGATGTTTGGGATCGTCCCTATAGCCGTCAGCAGGCGGCCTACCCCCAGGGAGAGGCGCAGCAGCAGGGCAAGCTTTGGCCGGCGGTGGCTCGCATTGATAACGCCTTCGGTGATCGCAACCTGGTCTGCACCTGCCCATCGGTTGAGGAAATGGCCGTTTCCACCTCAACAGCAGCTTGATTAGGGTTTAAATTCTTTGGCAAAGGGAAAAGTGCAGAATTTCTTTCTGCATCGTCCCTTGATTTCCTCTCAAAATCTGCTGCAACTGCAGTCATCGCTGTAGTCCAGGGGGCCCATGAGCGACGAGACCAAAACAACGACCCTCGAAGATCAGCCGGCAGTGAAGTTGCCTTCTCTGCAGGGCAGCCTCCATCAAGCAGCCATGACCGGTCAGACCCTGCGGGTCGAGGGCACCAACGTTGTGCGGGTTCCCTTCGGTGTTCGCCGCCCGCGCCGCACGCGTCCTGCCCGTCCTGAGCATTGGGCCACCGTGGTGCTGCCGTTCCAGGCTGGTGGTTCTACCCCGCCCCCGCCGCAGGCCGCCTAACTGGCGTTCTGGTCAAGGCGCCAGTCGATCAGCGCCTTGACGTCTTCCACTGAGCTGGCTGGGGCCCGGAAGGGCAGCAGCTTCATGGGGCTGCGTTCGGGCCTGACCATCCAAGAGAGATCCTTCTGGGGGATCAGTACGAAGCCGCGATAGCGAACAATCCAGCGCTGAGAAGTCGGACTGGCCTTGGGCAGAGCTCCCATCCAGCGGCAGTGGCGTCAGATCTTCATTTCAGCCCTTGTCTGGCTGAGCCCCCCTGAATTCAGGTTTTCTTCCGCTGCAGATCACGAGATCTTGCAGGGCGCTCAGTAGTTGGCGCCGCTGCGGCGTTGGTGAACGGCGGTGGTGGCCTCCGCATCCAGCAGTGCTCCGGATCCCACCTGGGCATAGATCAGCCAGTGGTCGCCGCATTCCATGCGCTGTTTGACGCTGCAGTCGAGCCAGGCCAGGGCCTCGGGAAGGATCGGTTGACCGCCAGGGCTCTGCTCGAGCTCCAGGCCTGCGAAACGATCGGCCCCCGGGGCAAAGGGCTGCAGGAATTGCTTCATCGGTCCGCTCTCGCGGCCGGAGGCCAGGACGTTGAGGGCGAAGGAATCACCGACGTGCAGCAGGGCCTCCACGGCCCGGTCCTTGGCGACGGCCACCGTCAGGCCCGGCGGGCTGAAGCTCGCCTGGCTGACCCAGCTGGCCACCATGGCGCCGCTGAGTTGACTTTCGCCAGCGCCCTTGCGCGTTGTCAGGACGCAGAGGGATCCCACGACGCGGCCCAGGGCGAGGACGGCTGGGTTGCTGCGGCTTTCGCTGAGGCCACCACTGGTGGAGCTGCGGCGTTGGGCCTTGCGTTGCGCTGTGATCAGGCTGCGGCCCAGGCCCGTTCCGGTTTCCTCCAGGGTCTTGATCGTGGCCGCATCGGGACTGAACTTCACCCGCACCGGCTCAAAGGCGAAGCTGAAGCCGCCGTCGCGCAACTTGCTCTCCAGCAGATCGATGGCTTCACCGCTCCAGCCGAAGCTGCCGAAGACCCCAACCGGTTTGGAGCGATCACCCTCTGCCAGCACCGTGCCGAGGGCGGAGACGATCGGCGTTGGGGCATGGCCGCCGAGGGTGGGGGAGCCGATCAGCAGGGCATCGCAACTGCGGATGGTCTCCAGCAGTTTTTCGGCTGGGGTGAATTCGCAGTTGACGCTCTCGACCCGCACGCCGGTGCGGGAGACCCCTTGGGCCAGGGCGTCGGCGATGGCGGCGGTGTTGCCGTAGGCGCTGGCGAAGAGCAGCGCCACCGAGAGGCTGGAGCGCTCTTGGGATTCCCCCCAACGGCGGTAGTCCACCAGCAGGCTGCGCCAGCTTTCGGCGATGGCCGGGCCGTGTCCCGGGGCGATGCAGCGGATGGAGAGCTCATCGATGCGGTTGAGCACCGCTTCCACCTGCCGGGCCATCGGGGCCATCAGGCAGTCATAGAAGTAGCGGCGGTCTTCTTCGGTGCTGCTGCGGTTGGCTTCGGCCCACTCCTGGCTGCAGAGGTGCGCCGAGAAGAACTTGCCGCTCATCAGCAGGCCGGTGGTCTCCTCGAAGGCCATCAGCGCCCCGGGCCAGCGCGGGGTCGGCGCAGAGAGCAGGTTGATCCTGTAGCCGTCCGCTCGCTCAAGGCTGTCCTCACCGCGGACCACGGTCAGGGGCGGCAGCTCCGGCAGGGCGGGCGCTTCCTGTTCTGTGGGTTTGCGCTGGGACCAGAGGTCTTGCAGCAACTTGGCGCCCGGGTTGGAGGCGATCAGCCGCAGCTTCTGCCAGCGCCGGGCTAGCTCATGCAGCAGTGCAATCCGGTTGGGGTTGACGTGGCTGACAACCACCTGCAGTTCGCTGTCGCCGGGAACCAGGTTCGCCAGTTGCTCCAGGTAGGGCTCGGCGAAGGAGGCACCGGGGGGGTGGACCAGCAGGGCTGAGGTGTCGCTGCTGGGCAGGAATAGGAAGCTGTTGGCGCTGGTGCCCCGCTCCAGGCCGTACTCGACCTCAAAGCGCAGGCGCTTGGGGCTGAGGCCCCGCAGGCAGACCAGGCCGGGTTCGATCGGCAGCTGAATGACCTGCCGTTCTGCAGTGGCGCCGGCCATCAGTAGTGGTTCCCCACTTTGCGGTGGTGAACGGCCGTGCGTGCCTCGGTGTCAGAGACGTTCCCCTGCTCGACCTCGCCGTAGATGATCCAGTGGTCCGGGCCCTCCATCCGCTGGCTGACGCGGCAGCCGAGGAAGGCCAGGGCATCGCCCAGGACCGGTCCGCCGTTGGCCACGCCATCGAGGGTGTTGACCCCGGCAAAGCGATCGGCACCCGGCGGGAAGCGCTTGAGGAAGTGCCGCATCAGGTCCTGGTAGTTGTCCTCCCGCAGGATGTTCAGCACGAAGCGATCACCCACCTGCAGCAGCGCTTCGATGGCGCGGTCCTTGGCCACGGCCACGGTGATGCCGGGGGGATCAAAGCTGGCCTGGCTGACCCAGCTGGCCACCATCGCTGAGGCCCGCTCGTCCTGGCGTGCGGTCACCACATAGAGGCCGCCAGAGAGGCGCCCGAGGGCCTTGTCCAGGTCGCCATCGAGGGACTTCATCGCGGCGATGGTCTTGGCTCGGGTCAGGAGTTGACCGAGGTCCGTGCCGGCTTCTTCGCAGCGCTGGTAGTCGTTGCCATCGGGAACCTGGCGCACACGCAGGGGTTCGAAGGCTTCCTTCTGGCCCATGCTGCGCAGCTGCGTGGCAACAGCATCAATCGGTTCGTCGTTGCCGCCGTAGGCGTCGTAGCTGCCGATCCACTGCTTGGGTTTGAGGGCCGCCAGCAGGGTGCCGATGGAGGCCTGCAGCTCCGGGTCGGGGTTGGCCGGCCAGGTGGGAACCACAACGGCGCTGGCCTCGCCGATCAGGGCGCTGAGTTCCTGGGCGTCGGTGGCCCGCAGGTCCACCAGTTGCACCTGGGCTTCGGCTTTGCCAATGCCACGGGCGATGGCCTGGCTGAGGCGGTCGCAGAAGCCGTATTGGCTCAGGTAACAGACGGCGGCGTAGGCCTCGCCTTTGCTGCGGTCGCTGCTCCAGTCCTTGTAGTCCCCCATCCAGAGGTTGAGGTGGTGGCGCAGCAGCGGTCCGTGCCCGGTGGCGATGGTGTTGATGGTGCCCTCGAGCCCATCCATGCGCTTCATGGCCTGGAGGACGCTGCGGGCGTTGGGGCCCATCAGGCAGTCGTAATAGAAGCGGAAGTCGGGAGCGAGGGCGCCGGGGTCCACATCGAAGCTGTCCTCGGAGCAGTAGTGCATCCCGAAGGCATCGCAGGTGTAGAGGATCCCGGTGCCGTGGTCGAAGGAAAAGATCGTGTCTGGCCAGTGCAGGTTGGGGGCACTGAGGAACTCGAAGCGGTGCTGAATGCCGCTCTCGGGGTTGGTGCCCAGGTCCAGCTCCTCGCCGCTTTTGACGGCGCGGCTCTTGAAGGGGCGATGCACCTGGTTCTCGAGGAACTGGATGGCGACCTTCGAACCCACGACCTCGATGTCCGGGTTGAGATCGATGACATGGCCCACCAGGCCGGAGTGGTCCGGTTCGGTGTGGCTGACGATCAGCACGTCGATGGCCTTGGGATCGATTTGCTCCTTGAGGAGCTCGAGCCAGATCCCTTCGAACTTGAGGTGGCTGGTGTCGATCAGGGCGGTGCGCTCACCGCGCACCAGAAAGCTGTTGTAGGTGGTGCCGTTGCGCAGGCCGAACTCAATGTCGAAGCGGCTGCGGTCCCAGTCCAGGGAGCGGATGGTGCTGGTGTCCTTGGCGATGGCCTCGCACTGCAGGCTGAGCCGGGGCGTGCTTGCAACGACAGCCATGGGATCACCAGGGGAGCTGATGAACTCTACGGAGCTTCTCTGGAGAGCTGGCTGATCGAGCCGTCCCCGCCAGTCAGAAAAAAGCCCTGGCTTGCGGCCAGGGCTGGGTCCCGTCTCTCTCTGGTTGGTGTGATCGTTCTGGTCGCCTAGCCCTCCACCTTCACCGAGACGGTGGTCATGGTTTGGGCCTTCGGCGCGGTGACCAGTAGAAGGCCATCGCGGTAGTGGGCTTCGAGGCCCTCCCGGTCGATGCCGGAGGGGAAGCGGAAGCTGCGGCTCCAGGTGCCATAGCGGAATTCGCTCAGGAGCGGCGCTTGGGCATCGGCGGCCTCCTCGGGGGCGAGGCGCTCGGCGCTGATGACGAGGGTGCGATCGGTGGCTTTGACATCGATCGAGTCGCGCTTCACGCCCGGCAGTTCCAGGGTGATGGCGAAGCCAGCCTCGGTTTCACGCACTTCGGCGGCGGGCACGCGCTCGGCGGTGTGCAGTTGCTGCTCGAGTTGTTCGAACAGATCAAAGGGTGATTGGCGCAGGGTCAGCATGGCTGTTCCTCCAAGACTTGACTGGGCGGGGTGATGACCCGCAACGCCAATGTGGCTCCGCTGAATGACAACCAAGAGGGCGCAAACCGACCCTTTCAGTACGGCCCTCACCCCTCGGGTTCGGTTGCTACACCTTGGTTTTCGTAGGAGCCGAACCGCCCCTTAGAGCCACCACCAGTCGCTGAAGGCCGCGGCTTGACCGCAGGGTCGCCCATCGGCGTCCTGGAGGCACCAGAGCCGGGCGTTCTGGATCTGAAAGCGCCGGCCGCTGCGGCTGATGCGAATGCCGCTGTACCCCTCGATTGCTTGCTGGCTCAAGGCCTGCTGCAGCGCGAGCGCGCGGCTTTGGCGCTCTTGCGGTTCGGCGGTGAGCCGCGAGGGCATGCCGACCATGGCGCTCCAGGGGCGCTCCCAGAGCTGCAGGGCTGCGGCATTGGCGTAGGTCAGGCAGGGGTCGCTGCTGCCGTCATGGGCCAGGACGACGAGATCGGCTGAGAAGAGCTCCTGGGCCGACGCTGCCAGGGGCCGGCCAAAGGCCTGTTGGTGGGAGTGCAGCAGTTGCTCGGCCAGTTGGCGTTTGCCGGGGGTAAGCCAGGGGGCCGGCGCCTGCTCGAGTTGCGGTCGCTGATCGCTCAGGGACACCTCAGTCTTCTTGCTTGCTGCCGGCGGCCATGGCGGTGGCCATGGCCGTGGCGCTGAAGCTGGCGCCCTGGGCCTTGAGGTGCTCGACGAATTGCTTGCCGGCCTCCGGGAAGCGGCCGTCCTCCGCCAGGGGGATGGCTCCGGCCTCATCCAGGCCGGTGTCCCCCTCCATGGCCGGGGTGATGACCACCAGGCCGGGGTCGAGGGCGGCCCCATAGCGCCACCAGCGTTTTGGCTCGCGGATGGAGATCGGTGCTGGGTGGAGTTGGGGCGGGCTGGCCTGCTCTGCGTCGGGGTTGGCCTTGGCCTCCTTGGCTTTCTTGGCCAGCAGGGCCCGGCGCTTGACCGCCAGGTCGCTGAGCAGCTGGGCGCGGGTGCGGCCCCGCAGCTGGAAGAGGACGAAGGGGTCTTCGCTGAAGCGCTCCCCCATCAGGTAGTAGACGGCGCTGACGTGCTTGCAGGGGTTGACCTTGTCCGGGCAGGTGCACTCGCTGCGCACCTCCTGCAACTTGAAGGGAAAGAGCCGCTTGCCGCTGGCGGCGAAGGCGCGCTCGATGTCCTGGGGCATGACCCCAGCCAGCAGCTGCGCTGACCAGCGGGCCTTTTGCCCGAGGGCCTCGAGGACGTAGTTCCAGTCCTCATCATTGAGGACATCGAGCCAGAGCTTTACCTTGTAGGGGTCCTCGCCGCTGCCCTGCACCCGGGCGTGCACCCGGCGCCCCTCGAAGCGAATGGAGAGGACGTTGCCTTCGCGGGCGTAGGCCCAGGCCCGCTCTAGGCGTTTCTTGAAGCGGTAGCCGTTGATCAGCTCCATCCACTGCTCAACCCACCAGGGCTGCTGGCTCAGGCCCTCATCGCCGAGCTGGGTGGTGATGCCGTTGCTGGAGAGGGTCATGGGATCAGTCCTCGCTGAGGGTGACGAGTTCTTTGAGTTGGCTCACGTCCATGCCGCCGAGCCAATCCTCACCGGAGCCAACGATGTCTTCGGCGAGTTTGGACTTCTCCTTGATCATGCGGTCGATGCGCTCTTCGACGGAGCCACTGGTGATGAACTTGTGCACCATCACCCGGTTCTGCTGGCCGATCCGGTAGGCGCGGTCCGTGGCCTGGTTCTCCACGGCGGGGTTCCACCAGCGGTCGATGTGGAAGACGTGGCTGGCCCGGGTCAGGTTCAGGCCGACGCCGCCGGCCTTGAGGGACAGCAGGAACAGTTGCGGGCCGCGGGGGTCGTCCTGGAAGCGGTCGACCATGGCCTGGCGTTCGGTCTTGCTGGTGCTGCCGTAGAGGAAGGGCACCTCCTGGCGCCACTTGTGCTCGAGGTGGGCCTTGAGCAGATGGCCCCATTCGGCGAACTGGGTGAAGAGCAGGGCCCGATCGCCCGCTTCCATCACTTCCTCGAGGATTTCCTCCAGCCGCTGCACCTTGGCGCTGCGGGCGGCGAACTCCTTGAAGAAGCTGGCATCGGCGTCGGCTGGGTCCTGCTTGAGGGCCAGGGCCGGGTGGTTGCAGATCTGCTTGAGCTTGGTGAGCAGCGCCAGCACCTGGCCATGCTTCTGGCCCAGGGGCGCCCGGGCGATGGCATCGAGGCTCTCGTCCACGGTCTTGGAGTAGAGCTTCTTCTGCTCGGGGGCCAGGCCCACCCATTCGCTCAGTTCCACCTTCTCGGGCAGGTCGGAAATGATCGATTTGTCGGTCTTCAGGCGGCGCAGGATGAAGGGGCCGACGCGGCCCTTGAGGTCCCGCAGCGAGGACATGTCGCCGTAGCGCTCGATCGGCATCCGGTAGCGCTGGCGGAAGAACGGCTCATCGCCGAGCACCTTGGGATTGAGGAAGTCCATCAGGGCCCAGAGCTCGCTCACCCGGTTCTCCACCGGTGTGCCGGTCAGGGCGATGCGGAAGCGGGGACCCTTGCCGGGGCGCCCCATGTCCCGGGCCGCCATGGACTGCTTGGCGGCATGGTTCTTGATCGCCTGGGCTTCATCGATCACGACGCCCTGCCAATCGACCTTGTCCAGCAGTTCGCTGTCCCGTTGCAGCAGGCCGTAGGTGGTCAGCACCAGGTCCACACCCTTCAGCGCTTTTTTCAGGGCCTCGGGGCTGGAGGGGCGGCGGGGTCCGTAGTGCTCGTTGACCGTCAGATCCGGGGTGAAGGCCGCGGCTTCCCGCTTCCAGTTGGTCAGCACCGAGGTGGGAGCGACCAGCAGCACCGGGCGTTTGAGCTCCTCTTCGGCCTTGAGGTGCTGCAGGAAGGCCAGCAGCTGGATCGTTTTGCCCAGACCCATGTCGTCGGCCAGGCAGGCGCCCTGATCGAAGCGATGCAGGAAGGCCAGCCAGCCCAGACCGCGCTCCTGATAGGGCCGCAGTTGTCCGGCGAACCCAGGGGGCGCAGGCAGGGGATCGGGGGCTTTCTGCTGGTGGTACTGCTCCAGCACCGCCTGCAGGCGGGGCCCGGCCGTGAAGGCATGGACCGGCAAGCGGGAGAGGGTCTCCCCTTCATTGCCCGTGATCCGCAGGGCGTCATCGAGGCTGAAGGGGGGCTCAGCCGAGCAGAACTTCTCGGCGTTCTTGAGGTCCAGGGGCCGCAGTTCGATCCAGGCCCCCTTGTGCTGCACCAGCGGGCTGCGCTTGGCCGAGAGCTTCTCGAGGTCCTTCAGGTTCAGCGTGACCCCGCCGATCATGAATTCCCAGCGCCACTCCAGGGTTTCCCCGAGAGTGAAGCCGCGGGACTTCTCGGGCAGCTCGGCGGTGATGGCCAGGCCCAGGCGGCTGGCCAGACCACCGGAGAGGCTCGCGGGGAGCACCACCCCGACGCCCACATCTCGCAGGCGGGAAGCGGCGGTCCGCACCAGCACGAAGGCCTCCGCGGGGGTGAGCTGCATCGCCTCGGGGGTGGCGGCATCCAGGCCCCGCTCCAGCGGCTCAAAGGCCAAGAGGGCGCGGCCCAGACCCTCCAGCAGGAGCGCTCCAGGCTGCTCCAATTGGATCTCACCCAGGGCCAGGTTGCTGTCGCCAGCGGCCCAGACCAGCCCAGCGGGCACCCGCAGGCTGGGGTCGGCTTCCGCCTGGAGGCCGAATTTCAGTTCCCAGAGTTCCTCCCCTTCCGGCGGGGTGAACAGCTCCAGGCAGGCCCGGGCGGGAGCCACCTTGCCGGCGACGGTCTCGCGCCAGTGGTTGCTGGCGCCGCCGAGGCGCTCTTGCTCCTCCTCATCGAGCTTGAGTTTCCCGTCGCGGCTGGCCAGCCCCTCTTCCCAGGCCGCCAGCAGTGGATCGAGGCCGGCTGCGCCGGGTTGGAAGGCTTCGCGCAGCTGGCCGTCCACCAATTTTTCGACCATGCTCGCCACGAGCAGTCGGTTCGAGCGGGGACGGCCGCAGGCCAACTGGGGATCTGGGCTGGAGGCCGCCACCACCTGGGGCATGC
>NZ_JAFMKL010000118.1:0-4828 GCF_017852955.1 Vulcanococcus sp. DEBay_Sum22DG08_74 | reverse complement strand
CAGTCGGTACGCCTGAGACGCAGTTCAGGTCTTGTGATGAGGAGATGATGGGACTGACAATGTCGCGCTGTTTCTCACCCTTTCGGTCGTGCAGAGAATGAGTCTCAGGCAACCCATTAGACCAGCGCGCTGAGACTATGCACGCGTCTCATCCAGGACAAGAGCGACATGTCTAATCCTGTGAGTGAGCATGAAAAAAGCCGGCGTGTGCCGGCCGATGACTCAAGAGGGATGAAGCTCAGCAGGGGGTCTGCATTCCTTGAATCAAGAAATCGAAGTAAGGAGCGGCGACGGCAGCATCCTCTTGGCTGAGCAGCACCAGAGCGGCTTCCTTCATGCAACGCATGGATTCGACCATGCCGGGCATCGGAACACCGAGGCTGTTGTACATCTCACGAGCACCCTCGAGGCCAATCTTCTGAATCAGCTCGGTGCTCCCAGCCAGGACGCCGTAGGTGACCAGACGCAGGTACCAGCCGAAGTCGCGCAGGCACTGGGCCCGTTGCTTAGAGCCGTAGGCGTTGCCGCCAGGTGCGACGTATTCGGGCTTACGGCTGAAGAGCTGCTTCGAGGCTTCGTCAACGATCTTCTTTTCGTTGTCAGTCAGGATCCGGACAACGGAAAGGCGATTAGAGCCGGTGGAGAGGAACTCCACCATGGAGCGCAGCTCACCGCCGGTGGGATAGCGGAGCTGATCGTCTGCCTGAAGGATCAGATCGCGTACGACGCTCATCGAAACCACCATTGACCCAGCCACTGTATCCAGGACAAGCGCTGAAAAGCCCCGCTCTGAGCAGGTGTTTACGCACCGATAGGGTCAAAGAAGGACGGCAAGCGGGTGATGGCAGCAAGCAAGGTGCAGTTGGGCTCAACCATCGAGGTCCTGGTCACAGGGCTGGGCCATGAGGGCCAGGGCGTGGGCCGCTGGATGGAAACCGCTGTGTTTATCCCCGGGGCACTGCCTGGTGAAACGGTTCAAGCCCGTGTGCGCCGTTGTGCCAAGCGGCATCTGGAGGCTGATCTGCTGGAGGTCAGTCAGGCGAGTCCCGACCGGCAAAAGCCGCCCTGCATCCTGGCGGAGCGCTGTGGTGGCTGCAGCCTGCAGCACTGTTCCAGTGCGATGCAGCTGGAGTTGAAACGGGACCTGGTTCAGCAGAGCCTGAGCCGGCTGGCCAAATTGGAGACCAGCGTTGAGGCGGTTTGGGGCTGTGAGCAGGGCTTTGGATACCGAAATCGCGCCCTCATCCCACTGGAGCGCGCGGAGGACGGCCGCTTGAGGGCGGGCTACTACAGACGCGGCAGCCACAAGATCGTCAATCTCAATCACTGCCCGGTCCTTGATCCAAGGATCGATGCCTTGATTGAGCCGATCAAGAAGGATTTGGAGAAGACCGGCTGGCCCGTTGATGTGAACCTCAGCGCCAAAGGCGGGCTGCGTCATCTGGCCCTACGCGTGGGATCAGCAACGGGGGAAATCCTGATCACGCTGGTGAGCAGCCACCGGCAACTCAAGGGACTTGAGTCCCTGGCCCAACGCTGGATGGAGCGATGGCCGGAGGTCGTCGGGGTCGGGCTCAACGTTCAGCCGAAGGCCTCCAACGTCGTAATGGGCCCAGAGACTGACCTGATCGCTGGACGCGCCTGGTTACTTGAAATCTTTGATGGCATTGAGCTGCGCATCGCAGCTGACACCTTCTTTCAAGTCAACACAGCCCAAGCGCAGCGGCTGGTTGAACCACTGCGGCAATTCTTTGCTGCAGGGAAGAGCGCAACGGTGATCGACGCCTACAGCGGAATCGGGACCTACAGCCTGCCCTTGGCACGCTCTGGCCTGAAGGTTCTGGGCCTTGAGGTGCATCCGTTATCGGTCAGCCAAGCCACGGCCAATGCCGAACGCAACGGGATCACGACCGCCTTTTTTGAACAGGCTGACGTGGCCGCGGTGCTGGCCGAGCGGTTGAAGATGACCGGATCCCTCCTGGTGGATCCGCCCCGCAAGGGACTGAGTGCCGAGGCGCTCGGCGCCATCCTTGATGGCACTCCAGATCGGTTGGCCTACATCAGCTGCAATCCCTCGACCCTGGCGAGGGACTTACAGCAACTCTGCGGTGAAGAAGGCGGCTACCGCCTTGAGACGGTTCAACCAGTTGATTTCTTCCCTCAGACGAGCCATGTCGAGACCCTGGCCCTACTGACCCACAGCGGTTCAGCCGCGTAGCTGGGCACCGAACTGCTTTTCGAGGGCCGCACGGATTTTCTCGTGCGCCTCGTCGACCTCGGTGTCCTTGAGCGTGCGCTTGGGATCCCGATAGCGCAAGCGGAACGCCTGGCTGCAGGAGCCTTGCGCGACCTGCTCCCCGTCGTAGCGGTCCACCAGTTCAGCCTGCTCCAGGAGGGGCTTGCCCGCCTTGCGGATCGCATTCAACAGCTGAGCGCTGGCGGTGTCCGTTGGGACCACAAGGGCGAGATCGCGCTCGGAGGCGGGCACCGTGGCGAAGGGGGCAAAGCTGGGTTGCCAGCGATTGCGCCGGGTCGCCGCACTCAACAGCGCGCCAACCTCCAATTGGAAGAGATAAGTGGTGGCCGGTAGATCGAACTGCTCCGCAAGGGCCGGATGGATCTGACCGAAATACCCCAGTGGCCGCCCTTCAACCACGATCTGGGCTGCACGACCGGGATGGAGCAGCGGATGATCACTCAACCGCCTGTCCTCCAAGGGCAGCTTCAGGGCGGCGAGTGCTGATTGGAGAACACCACGGGCACTGAAGTAATCAGGCGCTTGGGGCTTGCCGCTTTGGCTCCAGAGCTCGGCCTGACGGGAACCACAGATCACACCAGCGAGGTGTTGGCTTTGCGGTGAACCCTGGGCCTTGGCATCAAACACATTGCCAATCTCGAAGGCCCAAAAGCCGCCACGACCAGCCTTCAGGTTGCGCTGCGCCGACGAAAGCAGGTCATCGACCAGGCTGTCGCGCAGGTGGCTGTAGTCGGCCAACAACGGATTGGCGAGGGCGACGCGGCGGCTGGGATCAGCACCAGGACGGTCGACCTCTGCAGGGCCGAGGGACAGGCTGCAGACCTCCTGGAGACCAGCGCTAGCCAAGAGGCGGCGCAGCCGGCGCTCGGCCTCCTGCAGCGGGGTCAGCCCCCCCGGGGCAATGGGGTCCGGCAGGTGACTGGCGAAACGGTCGTAGCCCACCAAGCGGGCAACCTCCTCAATCAGATCCACCTCCCGTTGCAGGTCCATGGCCCGGGCAGGCGGAACCTGCACCAACCAACCCTCCTCGCCGGCCTGAAGGCTGCAGCCCAGGGCCTCGAGGATCCGCTCGATCTCTGCATCCTCTAGATCGATCTCCTCGCCATCGGCCGTGACCACAGGACCGAGGAGGTTGTGCAATGCGTCGCGGCGTAGCTCGAGTGGCGGCTTGGCTCCTTCGACACGTTGATGCAGCCAGCGACCGTCCAGTTGGGCCCCGCAGATCTCCTGCAGCAAGGCCACGGCGCGGTCGGCGGCAGACAGGGTGACTTCGAGCGGCAGGCCCTTTTCAAAGCGACTGCTGGCGTCGGTCCGCAGCCCCAAGCTGCGGGCGCTCTTGCGGACGGTCTGGGGAGCAAACATCGCCGCCTCGAGCCAGATCGATGTGGTCTTCTCCTGAACAGCCGACGCGTCACCGCCCATGACACCGGCCAGCGCAATCGCGTGGTCCGCGTAGCTCACGACCCAGGCGTCTTCACTGAGGCTGTGGTCGCTGCCATCGAGGGTCGTGAAGGCTTCGCCAGGACGGCCAGCGCGGAGATCGATCACCGCTGGTTCGAGGCGGCCTTCGCTCAATTGGGCCAGTCGATCTGCATCAAAGGCATGCAGGGGCTGTCCCTGCTCCAGCATCACCAGGTTGGTGATGTCCACGACGTTGTTGATCGGCCGGAGACCAGCACGCTCGAGTCGGCTCTGGAGCCAACGGGGCGAGGGGCCGACCTTGAGGCCCGAGAGGGCGGTCAGACTGAACAGGCCGCCGTCTTCGATGCGGTCTTGAACATCGGCGCCCACAGGCAGTGCCTCGGAGCTGACCACCGGTGCTGCGGAGGGCAGGTTGAGGGTTGCCCCAGTCAGTGCAGCCACCTCGCGGGCGATGCCGAGCATCGAGAGACCATCGGGGCGGTTGGCGGTAATCGCCAACTCCAAGACCTGATCGTCGAGACCAAAGAGGGGGCCAACCGGGCTGCCGATGGCCGGAACGGACTCAAGGGCCTCCTCGAGAACAACAATTCCGTCCGAGCTATCGGCCAACCCGAGCTCTGAGAGCGAGCAGATCATTCCGCTGCTGGCGACCCCGCGCAGCTCTGCGGGCTTGATCTTTAAATCGACGGCCGGCAGGTAGGCCCCCACGGTGGCGACGGCGACGTGAATGCCGGCGCGCACATTTTTGGCTCCACAGACGATCTGTAGCGGAGCTTCAGCGCCGACTGAGACCGTGCAGACGCTCAGCTTGTTGGCGTCCGGGTGGGGTTCCCGCTGCTCAACAAAACCAACCACCACCCCTGCTGCACGGGCGGCCAGATCGGTGATCTCCTCCACCTCGAAGCCGGCAATCGAGAGCTTCTCAGCGAGAACGTCCGGTGCCAGATCGCAGGCCACCAGCTCCCGGAGCCATTGGAGCGAGACCTGCATCTGACACGGGCAAACAGAGCGTCGACTTTAAAGAGGCAAGACACCAGGCCAGGTCAGGCGACAAGGTATGGTTGTCCACTGTCCAATCGCATCGCACAAGCGGCGCAACGTCCTTTATGGCTAAGAACAAGGGCGTCCGGATCGTGATCACTCTCGAGT
>NZ_JAFMKL010000117.1:0-4851 GCF_017852955.1 Vulcanococcus sp. DEBay_Sum22DG08_74 | reverse complement strand
GACCAGCGTTCAGGAATTCGCCGCGGGCGTCAGCCTGGGCAACAACCTTGGTGAAAGCGTCGAACATGAACAATTGTGTTCTTGTGCTCAGAATGTAGGGAGGCCCTGGGCGCGAGCGTGAGCACTACGGTCAGGACGCGCCCAACGCCCAGGCATGCAAGACGTCGTTCAGGCCTATTACGGCAAGGAACTGCAGAGCACCGCTGATCTCAAGACCAGTGCCTGCTGCGATGCCGACGCGGTCCCTAACTGGCTCAAGCCCCTCTTAAGTCGGGTCCACCCTGAGGTGAGCAGCCGCTACTACGGCTGCGGTTTGGTCTGCCCGCCCCTGTTGGAGGGCTGCCGCGTGCTGGATCTCGGCAGTGGCAGTGGCCGCGATGTCTATCTGCTCTCCCAGTTGGTGGGTGCCTCGGGTGAGGTCGTCGGGGTGGACATGACCCCGGAACAGCTGGCGGTGGCTCGGGAGTACCTGCCGTTCCATGCGGAGCAATTTGGCTATGCCAACGTCCGCTTTCTCGAGGGGCAGATCGAGCGGCTGGAGGAGCTGGATCTGCAGCCCGCCAGCTTTGACGTCATCGTCAGCAACTGCGTCTTGAATCTCTCCACCGACAAGCCTGCGGTCTTGAGGGGTATTCAGCGGCTCCTGAAGCCCGGTGGGGAGTTCTATTTCTCGGACGTCTACGTGGACCGGCGCCTACCGGCGGCCGTTCAGCGTCATCCGGTGCTCTACGGCGAATGCCTGGGCGGAGCGCTCTATTGGAATGACTTCCTGCGGATGGCCCGCGGGGCGGCCTTCACGGATCCGCGCCTGGTGAGCGACCGTCCCCTGGAGATCACCGAGCCCCAGCTGGCGGCTCTGGTGGGTGAGGCCCGCTTCTACTCCGCCACCTACCGGCTCTTCAACATCCCGGAACTGGAGGATGCCTGCGAGGACCACGGTCAGGCCGTCATCTACCGCGGCTCCATCGACCAGGCGCCCACGCGACTGGAGTTCGACAAGCACCACAGCATCGAGGCCGGCAAGGTCTTCCCGGTCTGCGGGAACACCTATCGGATGCTGCACCAGACCCGTTTCGCTCCCCACTTCCAGTTCATCGGGGACTTTGATCGTCACTACGGGCTGTTTGAGGGTTGCGGTTCGGCCATTCCCTTTGACCAGGGCGCCGCTGTCAGTGCGGCGGCGAGCTGCTGCTGATGGCCAGGCCCCAAGCCTTGGCGTTTAACCGAAAAAGCCCTTGCTGTTGAGCCAGAGCCCTAAGCCCAGCATCGGTACGAACACGGCGCCAGCGATCTGGAGCTTGATGCGCATGGCCGAGGGTTCGGCTTTGACCGGCTGTGCTGGCTTGGTCGAGGTCTTCTTGGAGCGGGATTTCGCCATGGGGTGGGGCCGGGGTTAGCGGTGCTCAATCAGGTCGGAGGCGGAGTAGCGGACCTTGGCGAGGCCGGCGTACTTGTCCTCGGCGCTGCGGTAGCCGCAGGCGCAGACCACGCAGCTTTGGTAATCGCTGCTCTCGAGTCCCAGGATCTTGTCGTAGTCGCTGGGACTGAAGCCCTCGATGGCGCAGGTGTCCACCTCCAACAGGGCGGCGCTGGTGAGCAGGTTGCCCAGGGCGATATAGACCTGGTTGGCGCTCCACTGGCCAATGGCCTGGCTGCGGGGTCCGTCGATCAGATCCACCTGAATCATCTGGCGGTAACCCTCGAGCAGGCTGGCGTCGATGCCCCGGGTTGTGGTGGTGGCCTCGATCAGCCGATCGGCATCGGCGGCCAGGATCTCCCGCTTCTTCAGCAGCACCACCAGGTGGGAGCAGTCGGTGATTTGAGATTGGTTCCAGGAGTGGGGGCGTAGCTGGGCCCGCAGCTCGGGGTCGGTGATGACCAAGAACTTCCAGGGCTGGAGCCCATAGGACGAGGCCGTTAGAACCAAGGCGGACTCAAGCGCCTCCCAGGTTTCAGTTGGGATGCGCTGGCTGGGATCGAAGGTCTTCGTGGCGTAGCGCCACTGCAGGGCCTGCAGTAGTTGCGGGGAGGCCGTCGCCATCAAGGTTCAGTCGTTGGCCACAGCTTCCCATTCAGCCCGCAGCACCTGAGGGCCCGATCTGACCGCTGACCCAGTAGCGGACCCGTTCCGGATGCTGATCGAGGTACGCGTCCACGGCGGACTGGGCCGTGTCTTGATGGGCCTTCAACAACACCTCGGCCAGATCGGCATCGGGGATCCGAAAGCGCGTCAAGAAATCGGTGACCTCAGGGGCGAGAGCACTGAGGTCTGGCTGGCCGATGGCGTGGATCCATTCAGTTCCTCCGAAGGCGCGTTTGGGGTCGCTGAGGAATCGCAGTTTGTAGCGAGCAAACATCCAGTGGGGTGTCCAGCTGGTGACCACAACCCAGCGCCGCTCGCGGATGGCCTGGTCCAGCACGGCGCTCATCGCTGCACTGCTCGAGGCCACCAACTTGATCGCGCTGAGGTCGTAGTCCTTCAGGGCGACCTGTGAGAGCTGATTCAGGCCCGATCCCGGGTCGATCCCTTGAACCTGATGGTCAAAGCGCGCAGCAATGGAGGCTTGGCGGAGATCGCCAATGGAGTTGACCAGATCCGGATCGACGTAGTCAGGGACGACCCAGCCCAGTCGTCCGGAGTACATCGGACCGAGGTCTAAGACCCGATCGCGGACGCGCTTCCAGTAGTCCCGATGGGTCAGGGGAAGCCAGGCCATCAACATCAAATCCAGATCCCCTCGGGCAACGGAGGCGTATTGGATGCCGATGTCGGCCAGGACGCGCTCGACGGGCCAGCCCAGTTCCGTCTCGATCAGTTGCTTGGCCATCAGGCTGATCACCTCCGCATCGGCCCAGGGGGACCAGCCCAGTCGTAAGGGTCTCCGCTCAGTCCGGCCCTGCCCTTGAGTTGTGCTTTGAGCCAGGGATTCGCTGCTGTTGCGTTGGCCCCCCTGTTGTTGGCGACCCAACTGGACCAAGCTCGCCAGCGAGAGTCCCGCCAGGCCCATGCCGCCCACCAGGGCGCTGCGCCGTGACCAGCGTGGAGCGTCGCTCATCGTTGTCTCCGGGCGTTGCTGGGTGAGAGGCCCTGGCTCAGGCGATCGAGAATCACCGCCAGGATCACCACCGCGATTCCCCCCTCGAAGCCCAGGCCAACATTGAGCTGTTGAATGCCCCTGAGCACGACATCGCCGAGGCCGCCTCCGCCGATCATTGAGGTGATGACCACCATGGAGAGCGCCAACATGATGGTCTGGTTGACCCCGCTCATCACCGTCGGTAGAGCGCTGGGGAGTTGCACCATCCACAGCAGTTGCAGGTCGCTGCAACCAAAGGACCGTCCGGCCTCCACCAGATCTGTGGGCACCTGAGTGATCCCCAGGTAGGTGAGCCGCACGATCGGAGGCATGGCGAAGATCAAGGTGGCGATGATCGCGGGAACGGCTCCTGTGCTGAACAACATCACCGCCGGGATGAGGTAGACGAAGGCTGGCATCGTCTGCATCAGATCCAGTCCGGGGCGCAGCAGTCTCCAGAGCCAGGGCTGACGGGTCCCAAGCACCGCCAGGGGAAAGCCCAGAAGCAAGGCCAACAGCGAGGAGGTGATCACGAGGGCCAAGGTGGCGAGCATCGGCTCCCAAAGACCCAGGGCCAGGACCAGGTTCAAGCCCAGCAGGCTGAAGAGGGCAAAGCTGCCTCCCACCAAACGCCACCCCACCACGGCAACGACCAGGGCAAACAGCCATGGCGCGGGTTGAGCCAGGACGAACTCAAGCGTTGCGGTCAATCGCTCAATGGCGACCTGGACTACGTCGAAGAGGCCCTGGCCGTTGTTCAAGAGCCACTCCACAGCGGCATCTACCCCTAGCCCCAGCGGCCCGGCCTGCTCGAGACTCGCCAGCGTGAGCACCATCAGCCCTGCTCCTTGAGGGCCTGCAGCAGCCCCCTTGGTGTCACCACTCCCAAGGGTCGTCGTTCAGGGTCCAGAACGGGGGTGGGCCAGGGGTTGCTTGAGACCGCACTAATGGCTTCGTTCAGCAGGAGTTCCGAGGGGAGAGCTCCGGCGGCTGAAGCCTCGATCCAAATGTTCTCTGGGTTGCGTAGGCCTTGGAAGCGTCCCTCGGAATCCAGGCTGAGAGTGATCCCCAGGTCTTCGGGGATGGGTTCGACGATCTGCCGCAGGGTGAGCACCGAACCCCGATCGACCGTTTGAAAGAAGGCCCGGACCGCGGGGTTCGCCGGTGCTTCAAGGAGCTCCTGGGGTGTTCCGCACTGCAGCACCTCCCCCGATTGCATCAGGGCGATGCGATCGCCAATGCGGATGGCCTCATCGAGGTCATGGGAGATGAACACCACCGTGCGTCGCTGTTCGGCCTGCAGGTCCAGCAGTAGGTCCTGCATGTCTCGGCGGATGAGCGGATCGAGGGCGGAGAAGGCCTCATCCATCAACAGGATCGGGGGATCCAGCGCCAGGGCCCGGGCCAGTCCCACCCGCTGCTGCATCCCTCCGGATAGTTGGGCTGGCTTCTGCTTCAACTGGCTGCCCAGCCCCACCCGCTCCAGGGCACGTCTGGCTTGCTTCTGACGCTCCGCCCTGGGAACGCCGGCCACCTCCAGGCCAAACGCAGCGTTGTCGAGAACGCTGCGTTGCGGGAACAGGGCAAAGGACTGGAAGACCATGGCCATGGCGTTCCGGCGCAGTTGGTTGAGCGCCTTTGGAGAGAGTGTCGCCAGGGCCTGGCCGCGCACTTGCACGGATCCCGAGCTGGGCTCGATCAGTCCGTTAATCATGCGCAACAAGGTGGACTTCCCCGAGCCGCTCACCCCCGTCACGCATACGAAGTTCCCGAG
>NZ_JAFMKL010000116.1:0-4885 GCF_017852955.1 Vulcanococcus sp. DEBay_Sum22DG08_74 | reverse complement strand
CGACCACGCCAGTAATCCGCCGAGTCATACAGAACCACCTTGGCGCTGTTGAACAAATCCACCAGGTCCTCAACCCATCCGGATTGCACCTCAACCCGCAGCCCCTTGGCCTGCAAGGCAGGAACCAACTGCTTCAGGACATAGGCACTGGTCTTGCGCTGCTGCACCAGAACATCAATGCTGCGCTCTCCATCGCCGCACCGCTTTCCCCGTTGCAGCCACTCGGGACTCAGGGCGTTGGGCACCAGACAAAGCGGATTACGTGGAGCCAGGTCACCCCAATAACCGAGGGTGTTGCGGCTCACCGCCAACACAGGAACAGCAGGCGGGAGGGGAAAGCCATAGCCGCTGCTGTGGGCGTGATAGGCGCAGGCGCGTCCGCGCAACTGCCGCAGCAACCAGGGGACATCAAAGCCCCAGCTCACAATCCAAAGAGCACCCCCCGCGCCACCTGGGAGAGGCTCGGCACGGAGCAAGTCAGCAAGGAATGGCCTGCCTTCTTCGCGCTGGCGGTAGGTCACCAGCTCGACGGGCCCCAACCCCGCTAGCAGGCGGGCGGTTTGGAGCTCAACGAGCAGCCCCCCACAGCGAAAGCGACCGGTGGTTCCGGGGACTAAGAAGCGAAGGGGGCGCAAGCTCAAGCAGCGACAGTCTCGGTGCTGCCGGTGCGCTGGCGACGGGTCAGGAAACCAAAGAGCACCTTGCCAATGGCAGCGACGAGGTTGCCCTCGAGTTCCTTGAACATGTTCATGTTCAGGTGGAAGGCCTCGTTGGCCTCTTCCACGATCCGATCGGCCATGGGCTGATCGATCGGCAGGGTGTCCATGGCCGAGCGATAGGTGCCCTTAAAGGCCTTCTCGTCCGAGATGGCATCGAACTCATAGAAGTGGAGACCGTCATCTCCACCCAAGTTCATCGCCTTCTGGGCGATGTTCTTGAGGATCTGGCCACCGGAGAGATCACCGAGATAACGGGTGTAGTGGTGACCGACGAGAAGCTCGGGTGACTCCTGAGCCACCTGGTGAATCCGCTCGACGTAAACACTCGCCGAAGGGGAGGGCTGGATGTTCTGCTTCCAGTCCGCACCGAAGTAATAGACGAGGTCCTTCTCAAGGGCCTCACGGCGGTTCAGTTGCTCAAAAGCGATGGGGGCCAGGACCGGATTGTCTTTCAGCCGGGCGAACTCGTCCTCCATCGCCCCATACACGAAATAGAGGTCGGCCACCAGCTTGCGGTAGCTGGCTTTGTCCACAACCCCCTTGAGGAAGCAGCTCACGAAGCCGGTGTTCTCGGCCATGGTGTGGGATTTCTTGGTCCCTTCACGCAACTGGGCAGCAAGAGCGACAGCCATGTCCTTGGATTCGTGGTCGTGCGATGCCGCACGGTCAGGAGAATCAAGGTAAGGGGGAGGCTGACGGGGGTGAGCGCAAGGTTGCGAAGGGTTACGCCACGTCAGCGGCGCCTGCTCCCGCCTCAAACAGATCAAAGAGCTCGCCGCAGAACTGCTTGAGCTTGAGGGTCACGGACTCCACGGGCAGATGCGAACCAGCAGGACGCCAGTCGCCCAGGGTGGTGAGCCGCCAGCGCTCGCTCTCGTAGGTCAACCCACGAATCGTGACCCCCAAGAGCCTGGGCCTGGCCTCACTGACCCCAGCAGCCAGGCTCAACTGCAGCAAAAAGGAGCGGCACTGGCTGCGGGGGCTCCAACCGGGGAGATGAAACGACAGATCCAGGGTCTGCTGGTCCTCGAAGGCGCGGGTGTGCGGGTCATCGCGCCAAGGACGCAGATTCGCCCGAGCGTCAGGGAAATGCCGACGAAACAGCGCGGCCACAGACGCGATCAGCTGAACCAATTCCAGTGATCGAACCTGGTCGCCTGCATTCATGCGTGCCTCCGGCTGCAGAACCCTGCTTGGCCGAAACCTAGGCTCACCTTCAGTGTTCTGCCGCAGCCATGGCGACCTTCGAGAAGCTCACCGCCCCCAGCCAAGGAACGGCCATCCGCTTCGAGAACGGTCAACCGGTCGTTCCCAACGACCCGATCATTCCCTTCATCCGCGGGGATGGCACCGGCGTCGACATCTGGCCCGCCACCCAGAAGGTTCTGGACGCTGCAATCGCCAAGGCCTATGGCGGTCAGCGTCGGATCGAGTGGTTCAAGGTCTACGCGGGTGATGAGGCCTGCGACCTCTATGGCACCTACCAGTACCTCCCCGAAGACACCCTGGAAGCGGTCCGCCAGTACGGCGTCGCGATCAAGGGTCCCCTGACCACCCCTGTCGGTGGCGGCATCCGTTCCTTGAACGTCGCCCTGCGTCAGATCTTTGACCTGTATTCCTGCGTGCGTCCCTGCCGCTACTACGAAGGGACGCCCAGCCCGCACAAACGGCCCCAAGACCTCGATGTGATCGTCTACCGCGAGAACACCGAAGACATCTATATGGGTGTCGAGTGGGAAGCAAGCGACCCTGTTGGCCAAGCACTGCGCAAGCACCTCAATGAGGTGGTGATTCCTGCCAACGGCAAGCTCGGCAAACGTCAGATCCCTGAGGGTTCAGGCATCGGTATCAAACCCGTGAGCAAGGACGGCAGTCAGCGCCACATCCGCAAGGCCATCCAGCACGCCCTGCGGATGGAGGGCAAGAAGCGCCACGTGACCCTGGTGCACAAGGGCAACATCATGAAGTTCACGGAAGGCGCCTTCCGGGACTGGGGCTACGAGCTCGCCACCACCGAATTCCGTGCTGACTGCGTCACGGAGCGAGAGAGCTGGATCCTGGACAACGCCGATCAGAACCCTGGGCTGAGCGTTGAAGCCAACGCCAAGATGATCGACCCGGGCTACGACAGCCTGACTCCCGAGAAGAAAGAAGCGATTTGCGCCGAAGTTCAAGGGGTCATCGATGCCATCGGCTCCAGCCATGGAGGCGGCAAGTGGAAGCAGATGGTGATGGTGGACGACCGCATTGCCGACAGCATCTTCCAGCAGATCCAGACCCGCCCAGCCGACTACTCGATCCTGGCCACCTTGAACCTCAACGGTGACTACATCTCCGATGCAGCTGCCGCCGTGGTCGGTGGATTGGGCATGGCACCGGGCGCCAACATTGGCGACACCGCGGCCATTTTTGAAGCCACCCACGGCACGGCCCCGAAGCACGCCGGGCTCGATCGCATCAACCCCGGCTCAGTGATCCTGAGCGGCGTGATGATGCTCGAATACATGGGCTGGCAGGAAGCGGCGGATCTAGTCACCAAGGGCATCAGCGCTGCCATTGCCAACCAGGAGGTCACCTATGACCTGGCCCGCCTGATGGAACCACCTGTTGAGCCGGTGAGCTGCAGTGGCTTTGCTGAGGCCGTCATCAAGCACTTCTAGAGCCAGACAAACGAAAAGCCCGGTTCATGCACCGGGCTTTTGCTAGGACAGCAGCTCAGAAAATAGAATAAATAAAGGGAGCCACGACCGATCCCTGAGTAAAGACAAGAAGCGCTCCCATCAGCACAATAGTGATAATCAAAGGGGCAAGCCAGTATTTTTTGCGGACCTTCAGAAAGTCCCAAATATCCTTAACAAGGTCGAGAAAAGCTTCCATTCAAACCTCAGAAGATGCGAGTTAAGTCCACGGTCTTGTGCTTAGACGTCTCGCGATAGGACTCCAGTCCCGTTCGCTTGCGTTTCAAGGGATCGTAACCGGTCAAGCGCATCACATAGGCGATGGGCTGTAGCACGAAGAGGAAAACCACACCAAGAATGAGGTGGCCATTGATCCATCCCAAGATATGGCCAAGCTTCATCCAGCCTTGGTAAGGCCACTGCAGTAATCGAGGCGCGATCAACGCCAGCATGAGGCTTGGGATCCCGATCACAAAGGGCCAAATGGGTGCATGGTGGCCCTTCAGAGAAGGAATCAACCAGCCAAAAACGAGTGGAAAGACGATCCCTAGCAGAATTCCAAACTCACGGAGCTGCTTTTTGGATGCGGGTGACGCTGACAAATGAATCATGATCAGTCGAGTTCAAACTCCTGTTTCCAGCTTTCGTCCGCGTCGTCCAGGGGCTGTTCTTCCTTCAACAACAACTGGTTCTGCAGCACCAAAACATCCATTTCGGTCCGCATAAAGCAGCGATAGGCATCCTGAGGCGTACAAACGATGGGCTCTCCGCGAACATTGAACGACGTATTGACAATCGTCGGGCAACCTGTTCTGCGTTGAAAGGCCTTGATCAGATTGAAGTAGCGGGGATTGGTCCGCTCGGAAACGGTTTGAACACGGGCTGAATAATCGACGTGCGTAATCGCTGGAAGTGAGGAGCGCGGAACGTTGAGCTTGTCGATCCCGAACAACTGTTCCTGCTCAGCCGTCATGGACTGGCAAAGCTCTTTTTTGACCGGTGCAACCAGAAGCATGTAAGGACTTTGAGCATTCAGCTCAAACTGATTCGCAACCTCTTGCTCGAGAACAGATGGCGCAAAGGGACGAAAGCTCTCACGATACTTAATCTTCAAGTTCATCACACTCTGCATCTGCTGATTACGCGGATCACCGATGATCGAACGTGCACCTAAAGCACGGGGACCAAATTCCATTCGGCCGTTGAACCAGCCCACCACCTTGCCTTGATCCAACAGCTCCGCCAACTGGTCAAAAAGGAGCGGGTCCTCGAGGGCCTGGAACGGAGCCTTGATACTTGTCAGATACTCACAGATTTCAGGATTCGAGAAAGCGGGTCCGAGATACGTCCCTTTCATCGCATCACCGCGTACAGGCTGACGTGAATTCTTGAAATGCTGATGCCAAGCCACCAGAGCAGCACCAAGGGCCGACCCCGCATCCCCGCTGGCCGGCTGAATCCAGATCTGATCAAAGATTCCCTCTCGCA
>NZ_JAFMKL010000115.1:0-4922 GCF_017852955.1 Vulcanococcus sp. DEBay_Sum22DG08_74 | reverse complement strand
TGCGTTGGAGATCGCGTCGAGGTAGAGGGCATCGACTGGCCGGAAGCCCGGGCGGCGATTGCGGCGGTGGCCCCCCGCAGCAGCCTGCTGGAGCGTCCTGCTGTGGCGAACTGCAGCCGGGTTGTGGTGGTGGGGGCGTTGGCTCAGCCGGAGTTGGATCCACTGCAACTCACCCGTTTTTTGCTGACGGCGGAGCGGACGGGTGTCGCGGTGGAGCTGGTGCTCACCAAGGCGGATCTGCTGAGCGCATCGGAACAAGAGCAGTGGCGTGAACGGCTCACGGCTTGGGGGTATGTCCCCCAGCTGGTCTCCTCCCAGAGTGGGCTTGGTCTGGCTGCGCTGCGGGAGCGTCTGGCGCAACCGGGGGTCTCAGTGCTGTGTGGCCCATCGGGGGTGGGCAAGAGCAGCTTGATCAACGCCCTGTTGCCGCAGCTGCGTTTGCGGGTGAGTGCCGTCTCAGGCCGCCTGCAGCGGGGACGGCACACCACGCGGCATGTGGAACTGTTCCCGGTGGAGCCCGGTGCACTGCTGGCGGATTCACCGGGCTTCAACCGCCCGTCCTTGCCGGCGGAGCCCACGGAGCTGGGGAGCCTCTTCCCGGAAATTCGGCAGCGGCTCGAGAGCTCGGCCTGTCAGTTCAAAAATTGCTTGCATCAGGGCGATCCGGGCTGCGCCGTCGGCAGCGATTGGGATCGCCATGGTCTGTATCTCAACTGCCTGGAGTCCGTGCAGCAGCAGGTGGCGCGCCAACCCCGCCCCCGCAGTGGCGGCCTGAAGCAGCGGGGAGGAAAGCAGGAGCCCCTGCTCGATCAGCGCCTGCGTCAGAGCTCAAGGCGCCGCTTGCGGCAGGAGGAGCCCGACGAGGAGGGCTAGGCCTAGCCCATGCCGGGCAGGTTCAGGTTGAGCCCGCCGGTGAGCTCTTCCATCCGCTCTTTCATGGTCCCGGTGGAGTTGTCGTAGGCCGCGCGCAGGGCCTCGAGGGTGGCGTTTTCCGTTGTGGAGGCGCCCTCGGCGAGCAGGGCAGGGTCGAGGCGGACCTTCAGGGGCTGCTGGTTACCCGAGAGCCAAACGCTGGCCCGGCCGCAGCTGCTTTGCCCCTCGATTTCCATCGCATCCAGCTCCTCCTGGAGCTTCGCGGCGTCCTGTTGGATCTGCTGGGCCTTCTTAAAGGCTTCGGTGAGCTGGCCGAAATTGGGGAGACCGAAACCGGCCATGCCTGCACTGTTGAAGTGGGCGCAGGCTACGCCGCCAGGGCGAGGTCTTCGAAGCGTCCCAGCCGTTTCACCTCGGTGTGGAGGGCGATGCTGTGCTGCTCCATCACCCGCTGTTGGACCAGGGCAATGAGTTGATCAATCTCCCCGGCGCTGGCGCTGCCGGTGTTGACGATGAAGTTGGCGTGGATCGGGGAGATCTGGGCGCCGCCCAGGCTGAATCCCTTGAGGCCGAGGGCTTCGATCAGTTGTCCGGCTTTCTGCGGTTCGGGGTTGCGAAAGACGCTGCCGCAGCTGGGTTGCTGGTAGGGCTGAGTGCTGGTTCTGCTGTGCAGGTTGGCGCTGGTGCGCTGGCTGACGCTGCGGGGATCGTGGCCCGGGGAGAGGCGAAAGCGAGCCGAGAGGACCACCAGGGGTTCCGCTTGAAGGCGGCTATGGCGGTAGTCAAAGTCCAGTGCTGCGGCAGAGATTGTGTGGGTCTGGCTGGGCTGCTCCGGGTCCACCACCGTGACGCTCTCGAGGATGTCGGCGGTGCAGCCCCCTTGGGCGCCTGCATTCATCACCGCCGCGCCTCCCACCGTTCCTGGGATGCCCACGGCCCACTCCAGGCCCGAGAGGCCGGCCCGGGCCGCCCGCCGCGCCAGGGTGGGAATCGGTTCTCCCGCCTGGGCTTCGATCAGGCCGCTGCTGGCCTCCAGGTCAGCCCCTTGGAGGTGGCGGGTGCAGAGGGTCAGTCCCTCCAGTCCTTGATCGCTCACCAGCAGGTTGGACCCTGCTCCAATGACCCTCTGGATGCAGCCCTGGGCGGCAGCCCAACGCAGCAGGGCCAACAGTTCCTCCGTTGATTCCGGTTCAGCGAAGTAATCCGCTGCTCCCCCCACTTTCCAGGTGGTGTAGTCGGCCAGAGCAACCGCCGAACGCAGCCCCAGAGGGAGGGAGAGGGCCATCGCTAGGCCACAAGGGGAAGGGCGGCGGCGGGATCGCTGCGGCCTTCCAGGCGACTCCAGAGGCTGTTGACATCACCGGCACCCATGGCCAGCACCAAGTCGCCCGCTTGGCTGGTTTGGCCGATGGCATCCGCCAGGGTCTCCAGGTCATCGAAGGCGCTGACGGGTAGCCCAGGGGAAATCCGCTGGATTTCAGCGGCGAGGGCCGCGCTGGAGATCCCTGGGATCGGGGCTTCGCCAGCCGCATAGAGGGGGGCGATCAGCACGGCATCGGCCTGGCTTAGGGCCTGGGCAAAGTCGCTGAGGAACTCCGCCGTCCGGCTGTAGCGGTGCGGCTGAAAGACGGCTAGGAGCCGTTGGGGCGCCTCTGGCAAGGGGCTGCGCCCACTGCTGACCATCAGGCGGGCCATCGCCAAGGTGGCCTGCACCTCGCTGGGGTGATGGGCGTAGTCGTCGACCACCTGGCGGCCGCACCAATTACCCCGGTAGTCGAAACGGCGTCCAGGGGCCTGGAGGCCCTCCACGGCCCGTTGCAGCTCGGCAAAGGAGACGCCATGGAGACGGCAGGCGGCCATGGCGGCGGTGGCATTGCTCAGGTTGTGGAGCCCGGGCAAGGGCAGCCGGAATTGCCCGAGGGCCTCTCCCTGCTCATAGAAGGTGGCCAGGGTGCCGTCGCCATCGAGCTCATCGGCGATAGCCGCGAAGTCCACCCCTTCGCTGCTCTGGATGGACCACCAGTGGTGGGCTTGAAAGTGTTCCCGCAGCACGGGACAGTCGCGGTTGGCCAGCAGCTGTTCGCTGCCTTTGGCGAAGCGCTGGAGGGTGGTGATCAGGGAGGCCAGATCGCTGTAGTGGTCGGTGTGATCCAGCTCGAGGTTGGTGATCACACCAAGCCAGGACTGGAACTTCACCAGGGAGCCATCCGACTCATCCGCTTCCGCCACCAGCAAGGGGCCATCGCCATTGCGGCCGTTGCTGGCGAAGGCGGGCACCACCCCACCAATGACGGCCGTGGGGTCGTGGTTGGTGGCGTGCAGCAGGCTGGCCACCAGGGTGCTGGTGGTGGTCTTGCCGTGGCTGCCAGCCACGGAGATCGAGGGCTGGGCGGCAATCAAAGCCGCCAAGACATCTGAGCGGTGCCAGACCTTCAGCCCGGCGCGCTCGGCTTCTAATAATTCGGGGTTGTTCGCCGGCACAGCAGAGCTGACGACGACGGCTGGTGGGCAGGAGGTGCCGCTGCGAATGGCGTCGATGGTGGCGGGGCTTTGCTCGCGAAACACCCGGACACCGCGGCTGCGCAGGTTCTGCAGCACGGCGTTGTCCCTGGGGTCGGAGCCGCTGATGCTGTGGCCGCGGTCCGCCAGGATCCCGGCGATGGCAGACATGCCGATGCCGCCAACTCCAATGAAATGGAGAGGTTGGTGGCGATCAAGCGTCAGGACCAATGGCGTATCCAAGCCTGGCCAGAAATTAAGACCGAACGGGTCGCTTGTCCTCTTCTCAAGCACGATTTGAGTGCTTTTGACAGGTGGTGACCTTTTGTCCCCAGATGGGGAGGGTCAGGCAATTTCGGTATGATCGGCGGCCAAATCCTCCTTGCTAGCGGGTTCGCCCGCCATACGCCATGACCCTGAAGGTTGCGATCAACGGATTCGGCCGCATCGGTCGCAACTTCATGCGTTGCTGGCTGAGCCGCGGAAGCAATACCGGCATCGAGATTGTCGGCATCAACGGCTCCGGTGACACCAACACCAACGCCCACCTGCTGAAGTACGACTCGATGCTCGGCCCCCTGCGTAACGCAGAGGTGACCACCACCGAGAACACGATCGTCATCAACGGCAAGACGATCAAGACCTTCTACGACCGCAACCCCGCCAACCTCCCCTGGAAGGAGTGGGGCGTGGATCTGGTGATCGAATCCACCGGTGTCTTCAACGACGACGTCGGCGCCAGCAAGCACTTCGAAGCCGGTGCCAAGAAGGTGATCCTGACCGCCCCTGGTAAGGGTGCCAAGGTCGGCACCTTTGTGGTGGGCGTGAACGCCGATCAGTACCGCCACGAGGATTACGACATCCTCAGCAACGCCAGCTGCACCACCAACTGCATGGCGCCTGTGGTCAAGGTCCTGGATCAGGCCTTCGGCATCGTCAAAGGCACGATGACCACCACCCACAGCTACACCGGTGACCAGCGCATCCTCGATGCCTCCCACCGTGACCTGCGCCGCGCCCGCGCCGCTGCTGTGAACATCGTTCCCACCAGCACCGGTGCAGCCAAGGCCGTGGCTCTGGTCTACCCCGAGGTGAAGGGCAAGCTCAGCGGCATCGCCCTGCGCGTCCCCACCCCCAACGTGTCCGTCGTCGACATGGTGCTCGAGATGAGCCGCGAGACCACCAAAGAGGAGGTCAACGCAGTGCTCAAGGCCGCCTCTGAGAACGGCATGAAGGGCATCATCAAGTACACCGACCTGCCCCTGGTCTCCAGCGACCACGCCGGTACCGATGAGAGCACCATCGTTGACTCCGACCTCACCCTGGTGATGGGCGGCAACATGGTCAAAGTCATCTGCTGGTACGACAACGAGTGGGGCTACAGCCAGCGCGTCGTTGACCTGGCCGAGATCGTTGCCAAGAACTGGAAGTGATCTGAGCGCCTGCTCAACCTCTTTCCATCAGCCGCCCTTCGGGGCGGCTTTTTGATGGTTGTGCGATCAGCTGAAGTGCCGGTAGCCCGGATCGCTCTCCTGAAGGGGCAGCCCGGT
>NZ_JAFMKL010000114.1:0-4985 GCF_017852955.1 Vulcanococcus sp. DEBay_Sum22DG08_74 | reverse complement strand
CAATCTCGGTTGAACCAGAAGCCCCCTCGCAAGAGGGGGCTTTTTGTTGGGGGGGTGCAGATTCCCGAAAAAAAACGAACGCAGGGGCTGCGGCGCAGCGCTGTGGTCATGGTGTGCGAATCAGCCTTCGGACCGTCGGATGACGACATCGGCACGCCATTCCCATCCCCACGCACCGCAGACCTCCAACCGCAGAACGCCAGGCCGCCCAGTGGAGCCGGCGCCGCGGTCCAAGGCGCTGACGGGTGCTCAGTTTCTGGTCAAGGCGCTGGAAGCCCATGGCGTCACCCATGTGTTTGGCATCCCCGGGGCCAAGGTCGACAGCGTCTTCACGGCCCTGCTGGATTCGCCCATCGAGCTGGTGCTCTGCCGCCATGAGCAGAACGCGGCATTCATGGCTCAAGCCTTTGGCCGCCTGACCGGCCGCATCGGCGTCTGCCTGGCCACCTCCGGCCCTGGCGTGACCAACCTGGTGACGGGCCTGGCAACGGCGACCACCGAAGGCGATCCCGTGTTGGCGATCGGTGGTGAGGTGCCCCTGGACGATCGCTTCAAGCAGACCCATCAGTCGCTGGATGCCATCGGCCTGATGCAGCCGGTGACGCGCTTTGCCCAGTCCGCCCTCTCGATTCACGACCTACCGGAGGTCCTGGGCAATGCCATTCGGGCGGCTGAGCAGGGCCGGCCGGGGGCAGCCTTTCTGGGGCTGCCCAAGGACGTTGGCTTGGCTGAGATCGAGGCCGACCCATCGGCGGGCTGGGGTGAGCCGATCCTTCAGGGGCCCTGCCATCCCCAGGCCCTGAGCCGTGCCGCGGAGTTGATGGCAACCCTGGAGCGGCCCCTGCTCCTTCTGGGGATGCAGGCTTCAGATCCAGATCTCAGCGAAGCGCTCCAGGCCTATGTGCGCCGCAGCGGACTGCCCTACTGCGCCACCTTCCAAGGGCCCGGGCGCTGGGTCGCGCCGGAGCAGTACGTGGGGCGGTTGGGACTCTTCCGCAACCAACCGGCGGATGCCCTGCTGAGCGCGGCCGATGGTGTCATCTGCCTCGGCTTTGATCCGGTCGAATACGACCCCAGCCTTTGGAATAGCGATCAATCCCGCACCCTGATCAATGTCGATGTAAAGGCTGCGGACCAGGACCAAGCCTTCCTGCCCCAGGTGGAGTTGATCGGGGATCTGCAGCAGACCTTGATTGCCATGGCCACCCTGCCGCCACTGACGATCGCCCCTGATTTCCGTCAGCAGCAGCAGGCCCTCGCCGCTGAATTACGGGCGACGGCCGCCGAGGGTGCCTCCATGGGTGGAGCTGCTCCTGTTCATCCGTTGCGCCTGGTGCACGAGATCAGTTCGGTGATCACCAAGGACACCACGCTCTGCCTGGATGTCGGCTCCCACTACATCTGGATGAACCGCTATGCCCAGGCTGAGCGAGCTCGCCAGGTGCTGGTGAGCAATGGTCAGCAGACCCTGGGCGTGGCCCTGCCGTGGGCCATTGCCGCTGGGATGGTGCGCCCCGGCTGTCCCGTGGTCTCCGTCTCAGGGGACGGTGGCTTTTTGTTCACGGCGACGGAGCTGGAGACGGCGGTGCGGATGGGCAGCCGCTTCGTGCACGTGATTTGGAACAGCCACTCCTACAACATGGTGGAGTTCCAGGAGCAGGCCCACTACGGACGGGTCTCGGGGATCCAGCTTGGCGACTACGACGTCGTCAAGTTCGCCGAGGCCTTTGGCGCGAAGGGCTACTCGATCCAGAACGCCGAGGACCTCGGACCCGTCCTGCGGGAGGCCCTGCAGCAGCCGGTACCGGTTCTGATCAATGTTCCGGTGGACTACTCCGAGAACATCCGGCTGATGCAGAACGTGCACCAGCAGTTCATCCACTGAGGTTCCGATGAGCACGCAGCATGCGAGCGGTCACCACCTGAACGTCTCCGTTGGCGATGGTCTCTGGGACGCGCTGCACGCCTTGGCTGAACGCACGGGCGACAGCGTCAGCCATCTGGTTCGCCGCTCCCTGGCGGAAACCCTGGATCTTGACCACCACACGATCTATCAGGTCTCCACCTCTGGAGCGCTGGTGCAGGGGGTCTATCAGGGTTGCGTGCGCGTGGCGGACATCAAGCGCCATGGAGACTTCGGCCTGGGCACCTTCGATGGCCTCGATGGTGAGGGGATCATGCTCGATGGCACCTGCTGGCAGGCCCGCAGTGATGGGTCGGTGCATGTCGCCCCGGACTCGGCCCTGGCTCCCTTTTGGGCGACGACCTTCTTTGCGGCTGACACCACCACGACGCTGCCGTCCGTCAGCAGTTGGGACGACCTCACCGCCCAGCTCGATGGCCTAAGGCGCAGCGACAATCTCTTCTGCGCCATCCGCATTACCGGCACGTTCGAGAGGATCCACTACCGCGTGGCCTGCAAGAGCGCCCATGGCACTGACCTGGTGAGCGCGACCAGTCACCAGGCGGAGTTCAGCCAGAGCGGTCTGCGCGGAAGCCTGGTGGGGTTCTGGACTCCCAGCTATGCCCGCACGATCAATGTGCCCGGCTATCACCTGCACCTGCTGAGCGATGACCACAACCATGGCGGTCACATCCTCGACGTGCAGGCCAAAGATCTGACGGTGCAGGTGCACATGGACAACCACGTGCACTTGGCCTTGCCGGAAACGCCGGCCTTCCTGGAGGCGGATCTACAGGGGGATCCCGCCGAGGCCTTGGCCCGAGCGGAGAGCAAACACAGCTGATCCCTGAGCCAGGGTTGCGCTGAGGGCCGTGTCCACGCTCAAGGTCCGCTCCCCTAGATGGACGGGGCGGGCACCATGGGCCTGGGCGAGCTCGATCTCAAAAGGGACAAAGCCGCCCTCGGGCCCGATCATCACCAGAGCGGGTTGGCCGGCGTGCTGAGCCAAGGGCTCCTCGGCCCCCATCTCCGTGATCAGGCAGAGCCGTCCGGCGCAGAGCCCTGGGAGCTCGTCTTCGATGAAGGGCCGGAAGCGTTGGTGCAGATGCACCTGCGGGGCGATGGTGTCTCGGGAGCGCTCCATGCCCGCGAGCAGGGCGGCCTCGACGTTGCTGGCTTGCAGCAGCGGGCTTTGCCAGTAGCTCTTCTCGACCCGCGCACTGTTGATCAGGTGCAGATGGCTGATCCCAAATTCGGCGCATTGCCGCAGGATCCGGCGCAGCATCTTGGGTCTCGGTAGGGCCAGCACCAAATCGAAGGGATGGCGCTTGGGTGGCGGTTCGCTGAGGACGGCTCTGAGCACCACGCCACTGGAGTCCAGGGACTCAATCAGCCCCTGACCGCAGGCACCTCCGATGAGCCCGAGCCGCAGGGTCTCGCCCACGCTCGACTTGAGCACATTGCGGATGTGGCGCGCCCGCTCGTCATTCAGCAGCACGCGCTGCTTGTCGATCCAGTCTTCTGGCCTCAGCAGGACGATGTTCATCGCTGTTCAGCAGCCGATGTCTTCTGCCCAGAGCTCAGGCTTCTGCTGCTGCATGGTTTGCATCAGCGCTTCGCAGCGTGGATCGTCCAGGCAGGTGACTTCGATTCCAGCCTCCTTGAGCCAGGTCTCGGCCCCTTGAAAGGTCTTGCGCTCTCCGATGACCACCCGCCGGAATCCCAGCAGAACAGCCGTTCCGGCGCACATCGGACAGGGAGAGAGGGTGGTGACCAGGGTCAGCTCACGCCAGTCGCGGCGCCGCCCGGCGTTGCGGATGCACTGGGTTTCACCATGGCTGGTGGGATCCCCGTTCTGGACCCGTTGGTTGTGTCCACGGGCGACGATCGTTCCATCCTCTTGGGCCAGGACGGCGCCGATGGGAATTCCCCCTTCGCTCCAGCCCCGTTCGGCTTCGGCCCGGGCCGCATCGACCAGACGTTGCATCGTGCTGCGATCGATCGCACCTCCGTGCCGTTGGCCCAAGCATGGCAGGCATGACGCAAGACAACCTCGGTCCGTGGGATCCAGAACGCCACAGCGTGGCTGAGATCGTTGCGGCCCTTGATCTTCAACCTCACCCCGAGGGGGGGTGGTACAGAGAGACCTTCCGCAGCGCGCTCAAGGTGCGCCGCGCCGATGGGGTGCAGCGCGACGCCCTGACCCAGATCCTGTTTCTGTTGGGCCCCGGGGAGATCAGTCGCTGGCATCGGGTGAACCACGCCGATGAGAGTTGGTGCTGCCTAGCGGGGGATCCCTTGGCGTTGCTGTTGGTGATGGATGGGCAGCTGCAGGAGCACTGTCTTCTACCGGCTTCAGCAGAAACGGTCGTGGTGCCAGCGGGTGTCTGGCAGGCCGCTCGGGCTTCAGGGCGTTGGAGCCTGATGGTGTGTGCGGTCGCCCCTGGTTTTGACTTTGACGACTTTCAAATGCTCAGCGAACTTTCAGAAGCTGAACATCCACCAGCTGCCCTGGTCGAGTATCGCTAGAGCCAGGTGCCATCTTTGGCTCGAATTCAAAGCCGCGGACTCAGATGTCTTGCTGTGACTGCAGGGTCTCATCTCTTTTGAGAGCGTCAGGACCTGAAAAGCCGGAGATCGGACTTGAACCGACGACCTACTGATTACGAATCAGTTGCTCTACCACTGAGCTACACCGGCAGCCCAGTGAAATTAGCATTCAGGCTTCGAAGCCTGAGACGCGCGGATGCCGCCTGACTCCCGTCCCCCACTGGATCCCGATCTCAGGGCTCGTCTGTTGCAGGAGGCTCGCACCCCCTGGCGTGGACTCAGGCGAGGACTCTGGTTGGCCTTTACCGCTTCTGCGGCCGTTGGCCTGGCCACGATGGCGATGCGTTCGGCCGGTGGAGAGGTGGTCCAGTCCTCTGACCTCCTGATTCAGGTTTCGGCGTTAGCCCTCTTCGGGCTTCTCCTCTGGCGCGACCGCTCCCCCAGCGTCGACGACTGACGCGTCTTCGCTGTCCTGTTTGGCAGGGTCTTCCTCAGTGTCTTGGGGTGCTTCGGCAGTGGTCTCTTCGGGGCC
>NZ_JAFMKL010000022.1:0-20852 GCF_017852955.1 Vulcanococcus sp. DEBay_Sum22DG08_74 | reverse complement strand
CTTAAGGAGGTGCAGATGGCGATCTATGCCGAGCACCAACGCCTGATGTTTCGATCGAGTCAACGGCTAACAATCACCGTGGCTCACTCGACACTCGAAGCACTTGTTGATCGCAGCCAGCAGGAGGGACGCTCCCTCAGCAACCTGGCTGCATACTTACTCGAGAATGCCCTCGAAGATCACTAGGATTGATCGAGGCCAGACGACCCGTGGCTATTTCCAACTCAAGCGTTGAACCAACGCAAGAGAAAGTCAGGAACGACAACATCTGATGGCAACAGAATTCCTTGTAAAGTTGCCATCGCGGATCGCGACTAAGCGAACGTTCCAAAAGGAATGGGGAAAGACGTAAATCGTCGGTGGCTCGGCTGAGCAAACAAACTCGAGAAGCCAGCTGCACACAGGAACCTGAGGCATCGATCATTCAAGGGTCGTCCTGCTCGAGTTCTGAGTAGATGGCCCAAAGAGATCGGTAAAGGGGCTTCATCTGATCCTGCAAGGTTTCGAGGCGATCAGGAGCACAGTGCTGGAGACGAGCTTCCTCGAGAAGTTGAATCAGCTGCGCCTGAAGAGAAGAGATCCGGAGGGAATAGCAGGATGTCGTGACAGGCAGTGAGGTCATTCCTAGACAAAAGAATTTGATGGTGAATAGGGGATGACAAAGCGGTAGGTAGATGGAGCCAACGTGCTATGAGCTGAAAGTCAAAGAGAAGGGACGATCAGCGAGAGGTACTAAGACTCCAACCAGGCTCACCATCAGGTTCGTGCACCATGCAACGTTCGCCATCGCGAAGATCATTACAGTCAGTGACACCCTTGAGGTAGCCTGCGAGAAACCAAAGCGTTGAAGCGGCTTGGTCGTTTTTGAGGAGCTCATCAAAGTCAAGCCCCCTAAATCCAACTTCCCAATCGGTATTGTCCATCGTTCAAGCAGATTTGGTATTGGCGTAAGTAATAATCGAATGTGACACTCAAAAGAGGCAACACATCAGAGACGCAAGTCGTCAGGAGAGATTACTAAGGCAATAGAGCCCTCAACTGATGGGCGACACCACTGCCGGTAAGCAATTCGGTAGCGATCGCAATCACAAAACCAAGCATCGCGAGACGGCCATTCAAGAGTTCGGCCTCGGCGGTAAAACCCCAGTTGCGAATTGAGTTCATTGAGCAATGAAGAAACCAACTCAATCAAAGCAACGTTCGTGAACTCGACGGAAGAGAAAGCAAATATGACTCAAAGGTGCCGCAAACTCAATCGTCCTGATTCAGACTGTCGATCGCCTGCTCAAGCAAATAGGCGCACAGGTTGCTGAAGCTGCGGCCCTCCTGCTCCGCCAGGATCGATAGACGTTCGTGAATGTCCGAACGGATGCTGATGCAAGCGCGCACATTCTTTTGCGGGTTTGCCCGGGGCATGCGCAAGCAGCAGGCATGGGTCTACATATTCTATAGATCCCGATCGTGATGCTCTAGCGACCGGAGCCGTTGCTCAATGTGGTCCAAGCGTTCTCGGGTGGAAGGATCACCCATGCCGCTCCAGTTGAGGTCCTGCCTCACCAGCTGAATGATGTACGCAGTCACGGTGAGACTGAGCTCTCTGGAGCGCTGCTTGATGGCATTAAGCAGCATTGGCGGCAGAACCATCGAAAGCTGCTTGCGAGGTTCTGATTTCAACGGGGGCCGACCTCGATCGCCCATAGCAGGCACAGATGTGTCGGCCACTGGGAAGCTAAGCGATGCATGATGATGCTAGGTGATGCAGTCTGATGCATGTGGTCGAGAGGCCAGCAAAGGTCATGTTGCGGCGGAACTTAGACAAAGAAAGAGACCTCAAAAGAGAAACGCTGAAGAAGAGGTAATCGATTGAAGAGACAAGAGAAACCAGAATCAGCGAGAAAGGTCAACAAGACAAATGGACTGGCACCAAGACTCAAGAGAGAGTTTTAAAAGAGCGTTCGTCCTTTCAAAAGGTTCTACACAAGGAGGCAGAGGGTAGACGTCACGTCATGCTGACGGGTAGGAAGTGCGACGGACAGTAGTTGCAGCAAGAGCGATCAATATGTGCAGCGAAGCAACAGGTACGCTGCACATATTGATCGCGTGAGTCAACCTTGAATACAACGCAGGGGCCTTAGACGTGCGACACGCCTAACCAAGCCAGCCTTCTCGCTAAGGAGCGATCCATTGATATTCCAACAACTCGTCGACAATGATCTCTGTTCAGATGAATCAACACCGCAGAGAACCTCAGTAAAAGATCCCATTCCCCCACCCAAGAGAACTGGTTGACCAACCTGACGGTACAAATCTGGGACGTGGCCATGACAGGGGCCGAAAGCACGAGTGGAACCTTGTCGCTGCACCCAAAGATGACGGGGGTCATGACCGACAAGATGGGATTCCTCCTGAACACTGTTGTGCGAAGCATCAACAAGTAGGGGCAGACAGAGATCAGGCCAGTACTGGCGAAAAACATCTCGGACTAGGTGCGTCAGGATCTGTCGATAAGCAAGAGCGCAATTAAGAGAAACGTGGATGGAGGCGAGCAACTGGTGACCTAACTCTGAGTGCAAAGGTGTCCAGGTCAGACCATGCAGTGCGGAAAGGTTGTCTCGACAGGTCTGTTGACTGAGGCCAGCTGAACCAGCCTCGATCACGACAACGATAGAGGTGACGTGCAAGCCGAAATGGGATGCGGTTGCTAGGTCATAGACATCCTCTACCACGTGAAGCTCTACATGGTGGTTGCCATTTCCAAAATGTTTTAGACGCTGTCGTACGTAGTCTTTTGCATGAGCGGACACTGCGCCTGGGTCAGCAGAAGGCATCAAGCCTTGATGTTCGCAATATTGAAGATCCTCAAGAAAACCCCAACCCTCCTCTACAGCCCAATGGGCTCCACTTCGCAACATCAGATCAAAAGAGTCTTGATTGCAATGGGCGAGACCACGTTGAATCAATCCTGCAGCTAGTCCCGATTGCAACGTTTCAGAGAGGGACTCAAGCTGTGGCTCAAGTTGCGAGAGTTGGAGCCCCGTCTTTAGGCAGCGAACGCCGTAGGCATGATCAAGGTGAATGTCACCAGAAAGGATCGCACCGCCATGATTGGCATCGAAACCGACAACACAGCCGTTGGGCATTGCAAACCCTGGATGGGCATCGGGAAGCAGAGTCACAGGGGTTGAAAGACCAGGCAATTGAGACAGAGTCCAAGCCTGCTCAAGGACCTGAGGATGCATGCGGAGAACGCACTGCTGGTCGCCATAGGCGATCAGTGGGAACGAACCAGCATCGGAATATGACCAGCAGTACTGGTCGATCTGCTTCCAATGAGTGAGATCCACCAAAGCCGTCCAACCAACACATGGAAGAGTGATCGAAAAGCAGTGACTAAAATGTGTACGCAACACATCAGAAGCAGATTAGGGCAGGTTCTGCAGCAGATAAGCGAATAGCTGAATGAGATTCGTAATCGAGAATTAGCCTGGTCAGGCAAATACTTGCATCTTGGAGGAACAAGTGGATCTGACCAAGTGGGATTCATTGATGGACATTGAGAATATCGTTGATCGCGCTCTGAATTGGTCGAACGCACGATTCACACCTGCACTACCACTGGGCGGGTTTGGACCACGCGTGGATATCCATGAAAGCGACGACAGCTATATGATCAAGGCCGACATGCCAGGCGTAGACAAGGAAGCACTGTCGGTGGGCATCGAAGGGGAGATGCTGACAATCCAAGGCCAGCGTGGACGTGAAAGCTTAGAGGGCCGGTCTCGGATTCACCGCCTTGAGCGATATCATGGCACCTTCAGCAGAAGCTTTTCGTTACCGGAAGATGCAGACGGCAATACCGTGAATGCTGTTTACGAAAATGGAGAGTTGACCGTAACGATTGCCAAGAAGAGTGATGTTGAAAAGCCTAGAACACAGAAAGTTCCGGTGACAATAGGAGAGTCAAAGCATCAATAGAGTTCATCGTCAAAGCGAGTGGCCGATAGTCAGAAACCATCGGCCACTCCATCGATCGTCAAATAATCCGAACGATCTGGTTTCTGCCATTTCCTTTGGCCATTGACAGAGCCTGATCAGCACGACCGAAGAGATCCGCAAATTCATTGTCATTTGGAGAGAGGCTGACGAGACCTCCACTGATTCGTGGCCGGTAATCAGAATGATCGAAGATGCCCGGAAGGATCTCAAGATCATGTCGTATTGATTCGGACAGAGCAAGAGAATGACACTCATCGGCGTTCACAAACAAAACCGAGAGCTCTTCGTCGACAATCCGTCCGAATAAGTCTTCGATTCGCAGATGCTGCTTAACGGAATTACAAACGTCAAGAAGGACCTGATCCGCAGCCTGGTGCCCCCAGCGATTGTTCACTTGATTAAAGTTATCGATATCAAGATTCAGAAGAGCCAGGGGTATGTCGTTACGACGAGCCCCCTCCAGTTCGATTGATGCGAGGTGGAAAAAGCTATTGCGAGTAAAAAGATGGGTGACAGGGCAAAGCAGACTCTGCTGACGGAGTTCAATCTCACGCATGACAAGTTCAGCCATTTGCTGCAACATCGTCTGCTGATGATCATCGAATGGACGAGAGTCACGGTCAATCAGACAGAGCGTGCCAAGCCTATGCCCATCAGGAGAGAGCAAAGGTGCGCCTGCATAGAAGCGGATATAGGGCTCTCCTAAAACCAGTGGATTATTCGAAAAACGATCGTCCTGAAGTGCATCGGGTACGAGCAAGACTGAATTCTGGGTGACGGCGTGTGCACAAAAAGCAGCTTGCCGTGGGGTCTCCGTAGCGTTGAGACCATAACGTGCCAGAAACCATTGGCGGTTCTGATCAACGAGGGAGACCAAAGCGATGGGCACCTGAAACACGTCAGCGGCTAGCTTGACTAACCGCTGAAGATGTGGATCAGGTGGGGTATCAAGGAGGTCATGGCGTTGAAGATCGCGCAACCTCTGATCCTCATCAACTGGCATGGGAAAGTCGGGATAAGGGGTCATCGTGAGCCACTCTCATGAAGGACCCCGCCAGCAACTGAGCGGGTCATGTCTAAAAAAAAGACACTCAGAACAAGAAGAGAAGGCCATTGAGATAGGCCTAGCAACTGTGGAGTAGAAGCAAACTGCAGTACAGGTTTATCCAAACAGGAGAGATCCACTGCTGCGAAGGGCCTGAAAGGGGTTAATCGCACGACATGCGCAGACAGCATGGCTTGATTCTCCAGTGATGAAGTGCAAGAGGAGTCGACCTCATTGTTGAGAGTCAAGGGAAGTCGGACCATGCAGATCAAGGCGCTGTGTTGTCAGATCAACAAGGGGTAAGTACGGCGTACATTCAATATGTTGATTCAAGAGCCGATGACGTAGTGCGTCAGATCAGCAGCAGATTGGGTGAGAGGACAACAAGATAAAGTGAAGATAAATGCAATAGATCACTTACTTTGACCACAGAGTGAAAGCCAAGGGGAGCAATCGCAAGAATGAGGAGGCAAAGGTGCGCCAGGATGAAGCAAGCCACATCGACTAGGCCTCAGAATGCACAATTGCGAGGTAGGTCGCAGCAACTTTGCAGCAGTTCCGCAGAACTAAGCAGAAGGAGTACGCAGTAGGACACGAATAGATCCGCTAATTTTGTTGTGGTGCTGGCAATTGACATTGTCTCCAAGCCGCTAAAGGTTCCGACTTCTGACGGTGATCTCAATGCTGTCCTACAGCAGCCCGTACGAGCCTTAGGACTGGTGCTGCTGGTTCATGGGCCTGGAGGCAACCGGCAGATGTTTAGAAGCAGAAAGGTCGGAAGAGCGCTAGCCGAACGGGGGTTATCAACGCTTCAGGTCAATCTCCTGCTGAATGCGGAAGGGCATACGAACGAGATTCCATGGGATCTGAACGTACTGACAGATCGCTTAGTCAGCACGCTCCAGTGGATCGGTCGAAATCAAGAGCTCTCTGCACTGCCTCTAGGGCTACTGGGAACAGGCAGCGGTGCAGCAGTCGTCATTGAGGCCGCAGTGAGAGAGCCAGGGAGAGTTGCCGCAATTGTCAGTTGTGCTGGCCGTCCTGACTTGGCATTCGAGTCATTGGCCACTCTGGAATGCCCGATCCTACTTTTAGTAGGCAAGCTGGATGTGGACCTGTTAGAGCTGAATGCCTGGGCCACGAGCTTCTTAAGGGCTAAGCACGAACTGGCCGTTCTCCAAGAGATGAGCGATCTTCTAGCGGAACCCAAAGCGACGGAGTTAGTCGCAGACTTAACAGCAGAGTGGATGCTGCAGGAAATGTGATGCACGGCGTTCGTCTCCGCGCTGCAGCAGATATGCGAAACAAACGAGGCGATCACCTGCAACCCGGATCAGACTCTTGCATTAATCTTGGTATAGAGAAACAATCATTTCTCTTTACCCAGTCTTGCTCAATCCTTCAACATTAAATTCCAAATGAATGACCGTATTCGCGTCATGCAGCGTCAACCCCGGCGCATTTCAATTACGCTGAGCTATAATGTTCACGAGGATTTATTGAATCGCTCAGAGGAAGAGGGGCGGTCAGTGTCAAACCTGTGCGCTTTTCTATTAGAGGAGTCCCTGAAAGGTGCTCATCAACAAAGAGTGCCAAACCAGCCTCAAACCCATCCAGCGAGCCAAGCGCTCAACGGAATGCGACCTCAGTTGAAAGCTCGTTCCTATTAAACACAGCTTGCCCCGGCTACCTTCGTAGCCGGGGCTTCTCTAGGGAGACTCAGCCGATGAGGCAGCTCTCCTAACCAATAGGGAAGAGGACTGGGGTCAGTCTGGTCCTGAGCTTTGCAAGAGCTTTTCGCTCAAGTCTTTGGACCTGGTCTTTTGTGCGTCCAATCGTTCTTGCCACCTCGGCGAACGAAGGTTGGTCTTCTGCGCCATAGCGCAGCTTAATAACATCTGCCTCTGGGCAAGACAGATGCTGCATCAGGCTATACATCCATGCGTAGTCGTCGTGAATTTCGATCTCTTCTTTATCGGTTACGGTATCGAGAATCGTCATTGCGCCGTCGGCACTTGCAATTTGCTGATCAAGAGACAAGGTGTTGCTACGGTAGTGCACATTGATTGCATGAAGCAAACGCTGAGGCGACTCATCCAAGATGCGGGCCATCTCATCAACAGACAAGTATGTTCTGCTATTGCTTTGCATAGAAGCTGCACGCGTCGCAAGATTAACAACATTCACTGGGAGACGTATGCTTCCATTGTGTTCTTGCAAATAGCGATGAATCGACTGGCGGATCCACCAATAGCCGTACGTAGAAAACTTGTACCCTCGACTAGGATCGTATTTCTCAACTGCTCTTAGCAAGCCAAGATTGCCTGCTTGCACAAGATCCATGGAATCGAAACCAAGATGCTGTAGGCGTCTTGAATAGCGCATTGAGACGGTGACGACGAGCCGCAGGTTTGCTGTAACGATCCGCTTTAAAGCCCTGCGTCCTCTGCGCTCGAGGGCAGCAGAGGGCTTTTCGTCATCCTTCCATTGCCTGACGATCGTTCCCAGATGAACTTCCTCTTGAGGGGTCAAAAGGGGGATACGACCGATTTGACGCAAGTAGTCACCGAATGCATCACTCATACAAGAGAGGATGAAGGCTCTACATCCTCATCCCTCAGGTTGAGTGCATTCAATTGATGCAGCACTCTTGCCCAGAGTCTGCTGCATCTTGCGGCGAAGATGTCGAGATCCATTCATCAGAACTTGGGCGAATGGATCGATAAGTGCTCTGTCGGTCAGCTCTGCTGAGAACCAATTGCCAGAGCTGTCCCTGCCTTGATCGGAAGTACCCCGCACAACTCAGCAAGTAGTAGCGCCAGAAGCGGTAAAAGTCTTGCCCTATCTCCTGACAGAGTCTTGGCCATGCCAATTCAAAGTTCTCCCACCAAGAGAGAAGAGTACGCTCATAGTCCTGTCCGAAAGATTCCCAGTCCTCTATCAGCAGAATCCCTTCAAGTCCCTTGCAGAGTTGCATTGCCGACGGGAGTCGTCCTCCAGGAAAGATGTGAGTATCTATCCATCGATCGGTGCGATGAGTCGTTGAAGCAGAACCAATCGTGTGCAACAGCATCAACCCCTCTGGATTCAGGCAATCGTTCATCACCTGATGGAATGTCCGGTCATTACGACGTCCGACATGTTCAAACATGCCTATCGACGCCACCTTGTCAAAGGGTTCAAGATTGAGTTGAGGCAAACTCCTGTAATCACAGACTCCAACTGTGATTGGAGCATCAGAGAACTTCTCTCGAATATAGCTTGCCTGTCTGTTGGAGATAGTGATCGCCACCACCTCTGCTCCGTAGTGCTGTGAGGCGACTCGAGCTAGGGCTCCCCATCCACAGCCCACGTCAAGCAGACGATCACCCGGCTTGAGTTCTAGTTTCTTACAGACAAGGTGCAACTTTGCCTCCTGGGCATCATCGAGATTGGTGGCATGTCGCCAATATCCGCAGCTATAGGCCATTGAGGGACCAAGCATCGCTTCGTAAACGCGTGGATCAATGTCGTAGTGGCGACGCCCCACTCGTAGTGATTGAGTAATTCCTTGCGGATTTAGAATCTGATCAGACAACCATTGAATGGATTCAAACAGCCTTCCCTGAAGAGCGAGAGGACGATTCGCACCCGACTTCAGGAGGCGGGAGATCATTTCACTTAAGTGCTCACAGTCCCAGTCGCCACGCACATAGCCATCACCAAGGGCGAGCGAACCATTTCTCAAGAGTTCTCCATAGAACTGTCTCCGATGCACCTGAAGATCCCAGGGACGGTCGCCATTAAACTGCACATCAGCTGCACCAGTGGCGGCAAGCAGGGTGGCAGGAATGGCCATGAACTCTGATCAAGAGCTCCCAGGTAATCCAGGGTTTGTGCTGACGTCTGACTGAGGATCTGATCTGCTGCACGATCCAGTCAGATTGCCGCAGGCACCCGCATACTGCTATTTCGGTGCATTGTTGATTGAATCAAGGATCAAGAGCACAGGCCTCTTGACTTGTATGACATTCATCTGCCTGTAGAGGCATCGTTGGCAGAGTCGTTTCTGAACCTGCCAAAACTGATGCTTACAATCACGCCAATTAACTGAATTGCTCCATTTGAGCAGCATCGCAGATCAAATGGAGATCGTGGAGCGAGAGAACAGATTGGCAGATACCAATGAACCCTAAGACAAAGATAGAACGAGCGATAACCCAGAGACTGAACACTGAGGACTGCCGCACTCCGCCTCATTAGATGCACAGTTCTACTGGTTTTTGAGCTCGCGATCGCTTCCATGCATACCGTCGCTAATACCCATCCAGACGAACAGAATGCGGCACCTAGTCACAGTTTGAGTCTTGCGTCGTCAGTTCCACCCTCCAACGCACTCCACTGCCAATTCCTCCATGCCTTTACGCCATCGCTGCGTCAGAAGCTTTGTCCGCTGCGTCCGCCTAGATCCGTCTGAATGGCTCTTGATGCTCGCCCTACTCCCCTGGAGCTTGGCGAGACCGGCATTGGCAGCAGTTCCGCCTGTCTTCGGAATGGAATTGGCACCCAACGTTGGAGTGAGTGCCGGCCCGAGGCATTCCACTGTTTGTGATTCTTTCAGGAGTGAATGTGGATCACAGTGGAGATGTGGGCCGAGCAGCTGTGCTGTCACAGACCCGGGCTGGACGATTCAGAACGGCAACCTTCTAAAGAGGGCAGAAGACAAAGCAGCGAATGCAGCATCGCTGGCGATCCAGAGCTAGTGATGAAACAGAGAACCTGAAGGCAGCCGGGGGTCCCCTTCTTTCACTCTGTCGTGACTGAAACCCAAGCCCAGCTCCAAAACCGCCTTCAAGACCTCTCGACCTCGTCCTTTCATGCAGGAACCCAGGCTCTGCGGCCAAGAAGCCGCGATCCGCGCCGCCATGGCCGAGCCCGGGGCCTACTGGCGCGAGCACTCGCCCCTGCAGCTCGATCAGCTGCGCTCGGGCTTTGCCTGCGCGCTGCACATGCACCAGCCCACCATCCCAGCGGGCGCTGGCGGGGAGTTGATCTCCCACCTCCAGTACATGCTTGAGCACCCGGGGGAGGGCGATAACCACAACGCCGAGCCCTTTGCCCAGTGCTACCGCCGCCTGACCGATCTGATCCCTGAGCTGATCGAGCAGGGCTGCAGCCCGCGGATCATGCTCGACATCTCCGGGAATCTGCTCTGGGGGGCCGAGCAGATGGGCCGCAGCGACATCACAGATGCCTGGCGCCACCTGGCCTGTGATCCCCTGATGCAACGGCACGTCGAGTGGCTCGGCACCTTCTGGGGCCATGCCGTCGCCCCCTCGACTCCGATCCCGGATCTACGGCTGCAGATCGAGGCCTGGCAGCACCAGTTCGCCTCAGCCTTTGGCCTGGAGGCCCTGCAGCGGGTGCGCGGCTTCTCCCTACCGGAGATGGCCCTGCCCAATCACCCCGACACCCTCTTCGCCCTGGTCGATGCCCTGCAGCAAGCCGGCTACCGCTGGGTTCTGCTGCAGGAGCACAGCGTCGAGACCCTCGCTGGCGGCCCCCTCAGTGAGGCCCAGAAGTATCTGCCCAATCGCCTCATCGCCCGCAATGGCCAGGGCGAGCGCCGCGAGATCACCGCCTTGATCAAAACCCAGGGCTCCGACACCAAGCTGGTGGGCCAGATGCAGCCCTACTACGAAGCCCTCAGCCGGGATCGCCTCCCCCTGGGAGACATCAGCGTGCCGTCCCTGGTCTCCCAGATCGCCGATGGCGAAAACGGCGGCGTGATGATGAACGAATTCCCCCAGGCCTTCCTCCAGGCCCACCAGCGCAGCGCCGCTGAGCCGGGCACCGCCGCCATTAACGGCAGCGAATACCTCGAACTGCTGGATTGCGACCCCGCCGCCTTCCCCTCGATCCAGGCCGCAGGCCAAGCGGAACTGCTCCAGGGACTCGGGGAGCGCTGGTCAGCGCAGCAGCTGCAGGAGCGCATCGAGGCCGGCTGCAACGTCGAGGGGGCCTCCTGGACCAACGACCTCAGTTGGGTCAAGGGCTACGAGAGCGTGCTCGAGCCGATGCAGCAACTCAGCGCCGCCTTCCACCAGCGCTACCCGACGGCCCTCCCCAGTGATCCCAGCTACCAGCAGGCCCTGCTGCACCTGTTGCTGCTGGAGACCAGCTGCTTCCGCTACTGGGGCCAGGGCACCTGGACCGACTACGCCCGCGAGCTCCATCGCCGCGGCCAGGCGCTGCTGAGCCACTCCAGCCAGAGCGCCTAAAAGCGGGAACACTCCAACCAGCTGGAGTGTTCCCATGCATCCATCCGTTCGCCAGTGGCTTGAGCGCAGCCGTCGCCATGCACCCCTGCCAGAGCGCACGGTGCTGGAGCTGGCCCGCACGATTCAATGCTGGCAGCAACATCCAGCCGGTCCCGCCCAGGCCCCCAGAGCGATTCAAAAGCGGGGTCTGCGGGCGCGGGATCAACTGGTGCGCCACAACCTCGCCCTGGTGGGATTCACCTGGAGAAAGCAACACAACGGCCTGAGCCCTGAGGATGCAGCAACGGCCGATGCCCTGCAGGAGGCGGCCCTGAATCTGCTGCGGGCCGCAGAGAAATTTGACCCAACCCGGGGCTATCGCTTCTCCACCTACGCCAGCTTCTGGATCCGCCGCGGATTGCTGCGGTTCTGCCAGCGCGACCGGCGCTGCATTGCCTTCCCCCGCGAGCAGGCCGCGCTGGTGCTCAAGGCCGAGCAACTCAGTGAAGAGCGCATGCGCTGCAATGGGATTGGCCCCAGCCTGAGCTGGCTCGCCGCCCAGCTGAGCACGAGAAAACAGCCCATCGCTCCGGCGCAATTAGAAGCCTTGATCCGCAGCTGGAATCACACCCAGACCTGCTCCATTGAGGCCTTCGCTTTCTAAGTCAAATCCAAAGGATCAGCCCCTCATCAGCCATCGCCCCTAGAGCAAAGAGGGTGAACAAGGGGCCGTGAATCCGGCTGTACTCCGCCAACAGATTCAGGCGCTGCAGCGGGCCATCAGCACTCTGCAGCAGGACTGGAGCATTGCCGTCTGCGCAGCGGATGAACGGCTGATTGGGATCGTCTGCCTACTGCTCGATCGCTGCGACTTTGCTGCGGGGTCCATCGCAGAACTGCTGGCCCTGCCGCTGCCCAAGCAGCAGAAGTTGCTGCTGATTTGTGATGACGAGCTCGCCGATGGCGGCGCCCTGGAGTTGATCCAGCGCCTGCCGCAGGCCACGGTCCTGGTCTGCCTCGATGCCGCCATTCCGCAGGAACGCCTGGCCCTGCTCTGGCGCAGCGGCGCTGCGGGACTCTGCTGCCGCCAGCACTGCGGCGGCGGTCGTCTGCTCCAGGCGGTGCTGATGCTGATGCGGGGGCTGCAATCCCTCGATCCGCTGTTAGGGGAGCGGCTGCGCGGGCAACCACCGCGGCTGATCCCCCTACAAGGCAACGAGCAGCACCTGCTGGAGCTGCTCGCCCGCGGTTTCAACAGCCGGGAGATCGCGGCGCTGGAGCAACGCCGCAGCGACACCATCCGCCGTCAGCTCAGTGCGCTGTACCGCAAAGTCGGTGTGCGAGACCAGCGCGCCTTGCTCGCCTGGGGGCTCGGACAGGGCCTGGTGCGCCCCCGCGACCTGGCCTGCCGCACACCAGATCACTGAGCCGCCCGGCCTCCAGCACCGGCAGCAGGTCCAGCAGCTTGAACTGATCGCTCCGGCTTGGGAGCCATTCCGCCAGCACTTGGCGATCCCCCAGCGGCACCGGCCGGGGCAACGGCAACAGCCGCCCCAGCATCGGTAGCCAGCGCCCCTCAGACCAGGGCTCAAAGCAGCTGATCTCAGCGAGGGCGCTGATCGCCTCGGCCGCGGGAGCGAGCGCCGCCAAATAGAAGAGCGTTGGCAGCTTCTCCACCGGCAGGGGTAAAGGCAGCCACATCCCCCGTTCACAGGCGATTGCCATCGCCTGGTGGTGGTGGGCCGTCAACAGCAATTGGGTGGCCATGGGTTTCGGTCTCTCTGGGCCGGTTCTGGCTGCTGCCCGGCCCCCGGCGCCGCCCACAGCCGTGGCGCGTTGTTGCACAGCTGTGGGGAGCGCCCAGACGTCACTGGAGTCTTTCGGGCTCAGACGGCTCTGGTCTTTCGCCTTCTTTCGGTATTGGCCGGCGCGGGTAGCCTCCCGCACCTGTTTGAACGCCATGCCCACTCGCCTCAGCTCCGAGCAACGCCGTTTTGCCTGCCAGCACCTCGGTCTCGCCCACCAACAAGCCCACCGCTATGCGCGGCGCTGGGGCATGCCGATCGAGGAGCTACTCAGCCCGGCCTACGAAGGGCTCTGCAAAGGAGCAGCCCAGTTCGATGCCGCCAAGGGCTATCGCCCCTCCAGCTACCTGGTCAGCAAGGTCAAAGGGGAGCTGCTGCATCACCTGCGCGACACCGGCTTCGCCGTGCGCATCAGCCATCGCTACCGCGAGCTCTGGGTCAAGGCCCGCCGCTGGCTCGAGCTGGACCTCAGCGACGCCGAGATCGCCATCCGCCTGGGGGTGCCCCTGGCCCTCTGGCTGGACTGCCGCCAGGCCTGCGGACTGCGCCCCGGAACCCTTGAGGGCCTTTGACATGGACCCTTGCGACTCCAAGACCTCACCCACCTGCTCACAGGACTGCTGCCCCTCTTCAGCCAGCGGCGCCCAGCCCCCAGCCCCCGCCGCCGCTCCTTTGAGCAGGGGGACTGGCTGGCGGAGCTCGAGCTGCTGCAACTGGCCCAGGAACTCAAAGCCCTGGCCGATCAACGCGGCGGTTTTGAAGCCGAGCTCTTCGATCTGATGGTCTCCATCGCGGATGTGCTCGAGCTCGACCACGGCTGGCCGCGCAGTCAATCCAACCAATGGCTCGTGCGCATGGGCCTGTGGGAGGAGGACCTCTCCGACGAGGCCTAAAGACCCTCGCAGTGCTGCAGGCTCAGAAGTAGAAGGCCCCATCCACCGGGGACTGCCGCACCGCCTTACAGCGGGTCGCCACACGCCAGAGGGCTTTGTGGATGGGCGTGGGGTCAAAGCGCACCAGCTGGGGGTAGCGCTGGCGCAGCAGCGCCGTCCCGCGCCAGGCGTTGTAGTGGGGGATGGCCGAGTTCACGTGGTGGCAGACGTGGGTTGAGCCAATGCCGTGGTGCAGCAGGTTGATCAGCGGGCCGTAGGGCCGATCAACGGTCTGCAGCGCCCCCTTCACCCAGGTCCAGTGCTGGGAGTCGTAGTGGGGAATCTCCACATCGGTGTGCTGCAGCCAGGTGTAAACCACGAGCCAGCCATTCACCACCAGATAAGGAAGGCCGTAGACCGCCAGCACCCGCAGCGGCGAGAACTGAATCGCGGCCACGACAAGGGCCCCCAGCACCACCACTAGGCCAATGTTGGAGCGCAGCATCCAGCGGCGGAAGGCCGCAGGGAAGAGGGGCCGCTTCAGGGGAACGCCCTGCTCAGGCATCCGGAAATGGGAGACCGAACTGCCGTAGGCCTCACCGCCGGTGACACCAAACAGCAGATAGAGCGGCCAGCCGATGACGACGTGGTTGAACAAGGCCACCAAGCCCGCCATGGGGCGACCGAGCTTGCGGGCCAGTCCTTCGGTGAATAGCCCCATGGGCGAGCTCGCCCGCGGCGGCACATGGGTCTGGCCCCGCTCGAGCTCGTTGCAATAGGCGTGGTGCACCGCATGACTGCGGGCCCAGCAGTAGTAGGGGACCAGCAGCAGGCTGTGCAGCACAAAGCCCACCACACCCTCGACCCGTCGATTGGGGTGGAAGGCGTTGTGGCCGCATTCGTGGGCCAGGACCCAACAGCCCATGGCCACGGTGCCGGTCCCCAGCCCGTAGACGAGCCAGAGCGGCAGGGCCGCCCAGCTCAAAGGAATCAAGGTGCCCAGCCCGTAGGCCAACAGGGACAGGCCCAAGGAGAGGGCCAGGCTCCCCCAGGACTTCAGCGGGTCATGGCGCAGCAACTCCTCCGGCAGCGCGCCGAGCAGTTCGGCCTTGCTGGGGAAGTCCTGATCGGCGGGGCTGATCGAACGCCGGGAAGGGGAAGAAACGGCCGCGGTCAAACGGACCACCTGGTCAAAAGGAACACAACGGCCTTCGGATTTGCTTAAGAATCTATGGACCGACGGTTCGCCCTGGCCAGAATGCCCGCCATGGACCATCCCCTGGTGTTTGTGATCGCTCCGCAGACGGGGCTTCCGCAGGGAGAGACCAGCTGGGCAGAACTCGTTGCGCTCCAGCACCAGGGCCCCAGCAGGGGCTTCGCCCTTCGCCTGTTTGTGGCTGGCGAAACGCCAAGCGATGGCCTCGCCCAATTGCCCTGGGACGGCCAGTTGGATCCAGGCGGCAGTGGATCTCTGCGCAGGCTGATCTGTGATGCGGTGGTCCCAGGCTTTGCTCCCCAGGAGAACGCCATCGGCGTCTACGAGCGCAGCAGCGATCCAGACGTCCTGCGCTGCATCGATTGCTTTGCGCTTCAGGACGCCGTCAATGAGACCTGCTGGTTCTATCCCACCCATGACGGTCGTTTTCTGAGCTGGCAGCGGGATCTGGCCCTCCGCCTCGAGCCCGGTGTGGTGGCCGCCGAGGGGGCCAGCCAGGTCCCCGAGAGCTATGAGCGCAGCCACCTCGCCCTGCTCTGGAGCCTGCTGGCCGATGACGAGAGCCTGACCTGCGTCGGCCTGACCTACGGCGGCCAACGGATCGAGTGGGGCATCAGCCAAGGAACGCCCGCTTGCCAGACCACCTGGAGCGTCTTCACCGTGGACACCGAGGCCGAGGTGAGCCTGACCGTGAATGCACGCGCCCAGGTGCTGGAGCCCTGATGGGCAAAACCAGACCCCCGGAGCGAAGGGAACTGCTGGAGCTCCTGCGCCAGAAACCCAGGGGCAGCGCCAACCGGCAGCGCCAGCGGATCGAGCAGCTCATTGGCGTCCTCGAGGGCGCCCAGCCCGCGGACCTCTCGGACCCGAATACCCAGCCGCTGTTGGAGGGAGTCTGGGAGTTGCGCTGGAGTAGCAGCCAGCAGCCCTATCTGACGGTTGCCCCCTGGCTGGAGAACCTCCAGGGCCTGGCCCCCTCCCAAGGACGCGGCGTCAACCAGCTGCGCCTACCCGGGCCCCTGGGCGCCATCACCGTGGAAGCCCAGTTGACCCTGGACCCCGATCGCGCCCAGCGGGTCCAGGTGCGCTTTCGCCGCGGTGGCTGGGTTGGACCCAACCTGGGGGGGAAGCGTCTCCAGTGGCTCCAGGACGTTCAGCAGTCCTTCCCGGCCTGGCTGGACATCACCGTTGTCGATCGCGAGCTCAGGATCTGCCGCGGCAATGCCGGCACCCTCTTTGCCCTGCTGCGGCGGCCGGAGTTGAGCGTCGATCAATTGCTCAAGCCCTAAACCAAAAACCCCCGTGCCAAGCGGCCGGGGGTGATGGAATGCGCAGTTGGTTGAAGCGGCTGGTTTGGCGCCTGGGGCCGAACATTCCAGGTGTGGGGCTTTGTGCTCCTGGGGCACCTCAGGCGGTGCAGATGGAGTGTCGACGGCTCAGACGTCCCTAATCAGTGTCCGATCCGACGACCTGCCTCACGAATGGGTGAAGACTGTTGGAGCAGGGGCCAGAAGTCAGCGTGCTTCTGCTGCTAGCGAGGTGGCGTGTCGTCCATTGAGGACGCCTCCTGGGTTCGATGGACACAGCATCGCCGCGCCGGCGGGGCCAGGCAATCAGCCATTACACGCATTGCTCTAGCCCCAGAGATCGATCAGCTTGGTTGGTTTGGGGCCTTGCCATTGGCACCAACCCTGTCCCTGCTGGCTGGCTTTTGCCTGCTGGGCTTTGCCCTGCTTCAACTGGTCTTCCGTTGGATGAGCTGAGCGCAGACAAAACGAAGGCTCGATTGCCGAAGCAACCGAGCCTTCAAAAAAATGGGTCGTCTCAGATTCGAACTGAGGACCAATCGGTTAAAAGCCGAGTGCTCTACCGCTGAGCTAACGACCCGCCCGAACGCAGGTTAGACACCGTTGTTGGGGGGCGCCCAAAACTGGGCACCGAGTGAACGTATCACCCAGAGGTGCCCGCCTTCAAACCCCCCGAGAATGCGGGCCTACCCCTCGTTTGCAGCACGCCCATGGCCAGCGCTCTGTGGCCCACGCCATCGGTCCATCCCGACGCCTGGGTGGCGGACAGCGCCGTGCTGATTGGCGACGTCCAGCTGGCCGCGGGCGCCAGCCTCTGGCCCACCGCCGTCGCCCGGGCTGATGTCTGCCCGATCGTCATCGGCGAGGGCAGCAACGTCCAGGACGGCGCCGTGCTCCACGGCGATCCGGGCCAGCCGGTGCTGATCGGTGCGGACGTCACCATCGGCCACCGCGCTGTGGTCCACGGCGCCACCCTCGAAGACGGCTGCCTGATCGGCATCGGCGCGATCGTCCTCAATGGGGTCACCGTTGGTGCGGGGGCCTTGGTAGCCGCCGGATCCGTGGTGACCAAGGACGTGCCACCCCGGGCCCTGGTCATGGGCGCCCCAGCCCAGGTCAAACGGGAGCTCTCTGAGGAGAAAGCTGCCGAGCAGCGCGAGCACGCCCGGCGCTACCGCCAGCTGGCCATGGCCCACGCGGGGCGATCCACGGACCTGGGCTTCCACTGAGGAGGCCAATTGCTGCGAATTCGATCAGCTCCCGGAGTTCAAGGAACAGAAGTTCGTAAGATCTCGGCACTCCTTTTCCCCCAGTCATGGACGCACGGCTCCTGCTTGTTGTGACCCCGATCCTTCTGGCCGCCGGCTGGGCTGTGTTCAACATCGGCCGCGCCGCCGTGGGCCAACTGCAGATGATGCTCAAGCGCGCCCAAGGCTGAGGCCAAGCGCCCACCCACCGGCTCCTAGCCTGATCAATTCAGGCGGAGCCGGTTTCGCGTGTCTCAATCCAGCTCCCAATCCGTCCTGGTGATCGGAGCAGGCCTGGCCGGAACCGAGGCCGCCTGGCAGATCGCCCGAGCTGGGATCCCGGTGCGGCTCGTGGAGATGCGGCCGGTGCGCCGCTCCCCCGCCCACCACAGCAGCGAGTTCGCCGAGCTGGTCTGCAGCAACAGCTTCGGAGCCCTCAGCAGTGATCGGGCCGCGGGCCTGCTGCAGGAGGAGCTACGCCGCCTCGGATCACTGGTGATCGGCACCGCGGACCAGCATTCCGTCCCCGCCGGTGGTGCCCTGGCGGTGGACCGCGGCCGCTACAGCGCCGCCCTGACGGAAACCCTCGAGCAGCACCCCCTGGTGACGGTGGTGCGCGATGAGCAACTGGCCCTGCCCGGCCCTGAGCAGATCACGGTGCTGGCCACCGGCCCCCTGACCAGCGAACCCCTGGCCGAGGACCTGCGCGCCTTCACCGGCCGGGGGGACTGTCACTTCTTTGACGCCGCCAGTCCGATCGTTGAGGGCGAGAGCATCGACCTCTCGATCGCCTTCCGCGCCTCCCGCTACGACAAGGGCGACGCCGACTACATCAACTGTCCGATGGACAAAGAGCAGTTCCTCGCCTTCCGCGAGGCCCTGCTGGCGGCCGAGCAGGCCGAGCTCAAGGACTTCGAAAAAGAGAACGCCACCTTCTTTGAGGGTTGCCTTCCGATTGAGGAGCTCGCCCGCCGCGGCGAGGACACCATGCGCTACGGGCCCCTCAAGCCCATCGGTCTCTGGGATCCCCGCTGGGGCGATGTCAACGACCGGGACGTGCGCCGGGCCAAGCGCGCCTACGCCGTGGTGCAACTGCGCCAGGAGGACAAGGACGGCCGCCTCTGGAACCTGGTGGGCTTCCAGACCAACCTCAAGTGGGGCGAGCAGAAGCGGGTGCTGCGGATGATCCCGGGCCTGGAGAACGCCGAGTTCGTGCGCTTCGGGGTGATGCACCGCAACACCTTCCTGGAGGCGCCCCAGCTGCTGGATCCCACCCTGCAGTTCCGCAGCCGCCCGACCCTGCTGGCCGCCGGCCAGATCACCGGCACCGAGGGCTACGCCGCGGCCGTCGCCGGCGGCTGGCTGGCCGGCACCAACGCCGCCCGCCTGGCCCAAGGTCTGGAGCCGATCAACCTGCCGGCCACCACCATGAGCGGCGCCCTGACCCACTTCATCGCCGAGGCCCCCAGCGAGAAGTTCCAGCCCATGCCCCCCAACTTCGGCCTACTGCCCGAACTCCCCGAACGCATCCGCGACAAGCGCCGCCGCTACGGCGCCTACCGCGACCGGGCCCTGGAGGATCTGGCGCCCTTCTGCGAGAAGGCCCTAGTCGCCGCCTAGGGTTCCAAGCTGCTTCCGCCAGTCCCGCCGTGACCAAGCCCTCCTGGGACGTGATCGTGATCGGCTCGGGCATCGGCGGCCTGGTGACCGCCTCCCAGCTGGCGGCCAAGGGCGCCAAGACCCTGGTGCTGGAGCGCTATTTGATCCCCGGGGGATCGGGAGGCAGCTTCCGCCGCGAGGGCTACACCTTTGATGTGGGCGCCTCGATGATCTTTGGCTTCGGCGAGAAGGGCCACACGAATCTGCTGACCCGGGCCCTGGGCGATGTGGGCCAGCACTGCGAGACGGTGCCCGATCCAGCCCAGCTCGAATACCACCTGCCAGGCGGCCTGAACGTCGCGGTCGACCGGGACTACGAGGCCTTCATCGCCCGCCTCACGGGCCTCTTCCCCCACGAGGCCAAGGGCATCCGCGCCTTCTATGACACCTGCTGGCAGGTGTTCAACTGCCTCGATGCGATGCCGCTGCTCTCGCTCGAGGACCCGGCCTACCTGGCCAAGGTCTTCTTCAAGGCACCCCTGGCCTGCCTGGGGCTGGCCCGCTGGCTGCCCTTCAACGTCGGCGATGTGGCCCGCCAGCACATCAAGGACGAGCAGCTGCTGAAGCTGATCGACATGGAGTGCTTCTGCTGGAGCGTGATGCCGGCCGACCTCACGCCGATGATCAACGCCGGCATGGTCTTCTCCGATCGCCATGCCGGCGGCATCAACTACCCCAAGGGAGGCGTTGGGGTGATCGCCGAGAAACTGGTGGCCGGCCTCGAGAGCCATGGCGGCGCGATTCGCTACAAGGCCCGCGTCACCGAGGTGCTGATCGAGAACGGCCAGGCCGTGGGCGTGCAGCTGGCCGATGGCGAGACGATCCAGGCCCGCCGCGTGGTGAGCAATGCCACCCGCTGGGACACCTTTGCCGGCGAGGGCTCGGTGCGCCAACCCCTGGTGGATGCCGCCCACACCCCCAAGGCCGAGCGCACCTGGCGCCGCCGCTACAAACCCTCCCCCTCCTTCCTCTCCCTGCATCTGGGGGTCGACGCCTCGCTCATTCCCGAGGGCTTCCACTGCCACCACCTGCTGCTGGAGGACTGGGCGGCGATGGAGGACGAGCAGGGGGTGATCTTCGTTTCGATCCCGACCCTGCTGGATCCCTCCCTGGCCCCCGAGGGCCGGCACATCGTCCACACCTTCACCCCAAGCGACATCCAGGCCTGGAAGGAGCTGAGTCCAAGCGCCTACAAGGCCAAGAAGGCCGCCGATGCAGCCCGGCTGGTGCAGCGGCTCGAGGCGATCCTGCCGGGCCTAGCCGGCGCGATCCGCCACCAGGAGATCGGCACGCCCCGCACCCACCGCCGTTTCCTCGGGCGCATGGGCGGCAGCTATGGCCCAATCCCGGCCCTGCGCCTGCCGGGCCTGCTGCCGATGCCCTTCAACCGCACGGGGCTGCAGAACCTCTATTGCGTCGGCGATTCCTGCTTCCCCGGCCAGGGGCTGAACGCCGTGGCCTTCAGT
>NZ_JAFMKL010000021.1:0-20876 GCF_017852955.1 Vulcanococcus sp. DEBay_Sum22DG08_74 | reverse complement strand
TGGAGCCAAGGAGACTCGAACTCCTGACCCCCTGCATGCCATGCAGGTGCTCTACCAGCTGAGCTATGGCCCCTTTTGATACCGATGAGCTCACCTGACGCTGGTCGTCAGGGATGGCCCGGAGGCCGTGCTTTCGATGCGAAGAGCTTACACCGCAGAGGGTCTAAACCTGGCGCCAGACAGCGACGAGCTTCCCTTGGATCGCCACCTGATCGGCATCGATCAGGATCGGTTCGTAGGCGGGATTAGCGGCCTCTAGGCGCACCTGGCGTCCATCGCGGTGGAAGTGCTTCAGGGTTGTGCCGCTGCCGGGGACCAGGGCGCTGACGATCGTGCCTTCTCGCAGGCGGCTTGGTTCGCTGACGGGCTCCATCAGGACGACGTCACCGTCGGCGATGTGGGCGTCCACCATCGAGTCCCCGTTGACGGTCAGGGCGAAGAGCCCGCGGGTGGCCAGCACCGGCTCGAGCTCGAGTCGTTCCTCGACGTCGTCAAAGGTTTCCACCAGGCCGCCGGCGGCCACAGCCCCGAGCACTGGAATACCGCCCCCGAGGGCGTCGCCCAGCAGCTGCAGGGTTCGGGCCTGGCCCTCTTTCCAGGTGATCCAGCCCTTCTGTTGCAGGTGGCGCAGGCGACTCTGAATGGGAGCCGGTGAGCGCAGCCCCATGGCCTCCATCATCTGGCGGATGGAGGGGCTATGGCGATGTTCGCCGATGTACTGGGAGAGCCAGTCGTAGAGCTCTTGCTGGGCAGTGGTCAGGGGCTCAGGCGATCCAGCGGGCACCGGCAATGCATTTGTTCGTCAATACATTTGTACCGCTGGTGCTTGGCTTTGGCAACCGGCTGTTACGAGAGCAGGGCTGCCAGCAGGGCCTGCTGCGCGTGCAGGCGGTTCTCCGCTTGATCGAAGATCCGGCTGCTGCTGCCCTCCATCGCCCCGGCGCTGATCTCCAGGCCCCGGTAGGCCGGCAGGCAGTGCAGGACGATGGCCTTGGGGTCGGCCTCGGCCACGAGCTCCTCATTGAGGCACCAGCCGTTAAAGGCCTGTTCCCGTTCTCCCTTCTCCTCTTCCTGGCCCATGGAGGCCCAGACGTCGGTGTAGAGGGCATGGGCGCCGCGCACGGCGGCCACCGGTTCTTGAATGACCTCGATGCTGCAGCGACCGCCGGCCAGAGCCCGGGACTGCTCGAGGACCGCAGCGCTTGGCTCATAGCCCTTGGGGCAGCCCACGCGGATGTTCACCCCCAGCAGGGCGCCACAGAGCATCAGGGAGTGGGCGACGTTGTTGCCGTCCCCCACGTAGGAGAGGGTCAGCCCCTCGATTGAACCGAAGGCCTCCTGCAGGGTCAGGAAATCGGCCAGGGCCTGGCAGGGGTGCTCCAGGTCGGTCAGGGCATTGATCACCGGAACCGAGGCCCAGTGCGCATACTCCGCCAGCTCCTCCTGGGCAAAAGTGCGGATCGAGAGGGCGTCGACGTAGCGACTCAGCACCCGGGCGGTGTCGGCCACGGGTTCACCCCGTCCCACCTGGGAGACCTGGGGGTTGAGGTCGATGGTCTGGCCGCCCAGGCGGGCCATGGCCACCGTGAAGCTCACCCGGGTGCGGGTGGAGGCCTTGCTGAAGATCAGTCCCAGCACCTTCCCGCCCAGATCGACGCGGGTGCGGCCGGCCTTGAGGTCCGCGGCCAGGTCAAGCAGGGCTCTGGTTTGTTCCGCGCTGATGTCAGCTGACGAGAGGAAGTCGCGTCCGCTGAGTTCGGAGAGGGAGGAATAGCCGCTCAGTGCAGCCATGGGCCCGTCTTCAAAGAACCCTTATCCGAGATGACGGGCCCCCGCGTCAACCCCTTGGAGCTCAAGCGATGGCTTGAGCGTCCTCGGGCATGACGCTGCTGGCGAGCAGATCCTTGAGGTCATCGCCTTCGATCACCTCTTTTTCGAGGATCTGCTGGGAGATGCTCTCCATCAGCTCACGGTTGTGGCGAAGGATCGAGAGCGCCCGGTCATGGGCGCGGTCCACCAGGGTGCGCACCTCCTTGTCGATCGCCTGGGCCGTGGCGTCACTGACGACCCGGCGAGGGTTGTTGGCGCCGCCGAGGAAGCGGCTGCCGCCCTGCTTGTCGTAGGCCAGGGGGCCAAGGATGTCGCTCATCCCATAGGTGCCGACCATCTGCTCTGCGATGTCGGTGGCCCGCTGCAGGTCGTTGGCCGCACCGGTCGTGACCTCACCAAAGACGATCTCTTCGGCGCTGCGGCCGCCGAGGAGGGTGGCGATCTGACCCTCGAGGTCTTCCTTGGAGTTCAGGAAGCGCTCTTCGGTGGGCAGCTGCAGGGTGTAGCCCAGGGCCGCCATGCCGCGGGGAACGATCGAGATCTTGGCGACCTTGCTGCCGCCGGGCATCAGGTGGCCGACGATGGCGTGGCCGACCTCGTGATACGCCACGACCTTTTTCTCGTCGGGCTGGAGGACGCGGCTCTTCTTCTCAAGGCCAGCGACCACGCGCTCGATCGCCTCGTTGAGGTCACCTTGTTCAACGGAGGTCCGCATGGCGCGGGCGGCCAGCAGGGCGCCTTCATTCACCAGGTTGGCCAGGTCCGCTCCGGCAAAGCCGCTGGTGGCCTGGGCGATCTTGTCGAGATCAACCCCTGGGGCGAGCTTCACCTTGCGGGCATAGATGTCGAGGATGGTCTTGCGGCCCGAGAGGTCCGGGCGATCCACCAGCACCTGCCGGTCGAAGCGGCCGGGGCGCAGCAGGGCGGCGTCCAGGGTTTCGGGTTGGTTGGTGGCGGCCAGGACGATGACGGGCTTGTCCTTGGCGGCGAAGCCATCCATCTCGGTGAGCAGCTGGTTGAGGGTCTGCTCGCGCTCGTCGTTGCCTCCGACGACGCCCATCGAGCCTGCGCGGCTCTTGCCGATGGCGTCGAGTTCGTCGATAAAGATGATGCAGGGCGCTTTTTTCTTCGCCTCTTCAAAGAGGTCCCGCACGCGGGCGGCGCCGGCACCAACGAAGAGTTCGACGAACTCCGAGCCGCTGATGATGAAGAAGGGAACGCCCGCTTCACCGGCGACGGCCTTGGACAGCAGGGTCTTACCGGTTCCCGGGGGGCCCACCAGCAGGACGCCCTTGGGAATGCGTGCGCCGATCGCCGTGTAGCGCTCCGACGACTTCAGGAAGTCGACGATCTCGGTCAGCTCTTGCTTGGCCTCATCGACACCCGCCACATCGGCAAAGGTGACTCTGGATTCTTCATCCGGGACGTAGACCTTGGCTTTGCTCTTGGTGAAGCTCAGGGCACCCTGGGCGCCGCCCATGGAGCGGCGGGCGAAGAACTGCAGCACCAAGATGAAGATCAGGGGCGGCACGATCCAGCTCAGGGCCGTGGTGATGAAGCTGGGCTTCTGGGGCGGAGCGGCGGCGAACTCAACACCGTGCTCCTCCAGCCGCTTCGGCAGATCCATGTCGAAGATCGGCGTGGTGGCGAGCACCGAGGGGGCGTCCTCCTCCGGAGGGGCCTTGAGCTCGTAGCGGATCTGTTCTTGGGTGATGTAGGCGCGGCGGACGTTGCCGTCGTCCACCTGACTGACGAAGAGGGAGTAGGGAACCCGAGGCACCTGCTGCATGCCCTGGTTGGGCAGGAAGCTGCTCACCAGCAGCAGCACGCCAAAGCCAATCAGCAGCAGATTGACGATGCCGAAGCGCCGGTTCGGGGGCGTGTCGTCCTTGCGGATAGGCATGCGACGGGTGCGCGTTTGCCCCAAACTAGGGTTGCTGCAAGGCCCCAGTGGGGGGTGAGAACCGAACGGGGGCCGGTCAGACCATGTGCGGTCGTTACTCCCTGACCTCCCGTCTGGACCAGCTGCTGCCCAGGCTGGGAGGGGGCTTGCCGGACGGTTTGCTGGCGCACTACGCGCCGCGGCCCTTGATTCGCCCGGGGGAGCCGGTGTTGGCCCTACGCCAGGAGCACGGTCAGATCAGTCCGGCCTTAATGCTCTGGGGGCTGCTGCCGGAGTGGAGCAAGGACCCCTTGAACGGGCCCCGGCCCTTCAATGCTCGATCGGAGACCGTGGCGGAGAAGGCCAGCTTTCGCGGCGCCTGGCGCCATCGGCGCTGCCTGCTGCCGGCCGATGGGTTTTACGAGAAGGGGCATCGGCTGGCCCCAAGTGATGGCGGGATCTTTTGGTTGGCGGGTCTCTGGGATCGCTGGATCGGACCGGATGGCAGTGAGGTGGAGACCTGCTGCGTGCTGACCACCACGCCCAATGCCTTGGTGGCTCCGCTGCATGACCGGATGCCGGTGATCGTTCCTGAGGGGTTGGAGGAGGCCTGGATGGAGCCCCTGGATGGGCCGGGCCTGCGGGCCCTGGAGCCCTTGATGCAGGGCTGGTCGCCGGAGGGTTGGGCGGCTGAGGGGCCGGTCAAACCCAAAGCCAAAGCCAGCTCGGACCAGTTGCCCCTGTTTGGTTGATCGCCAGACTGGGCCATGGCCCGCAAGAACCAACGCCACCTCGGCTATCGCCTGCTGCTGGCGAACTGTCTGACGGTGATCGCTTGCTTGATGCTTCCGCTGGGCATGCGGCAGCTGTCGGCCTTGGGTTATCTGTCTTTGCCGTGGGTGCTGAGCTTCAGCTTGGGGGCACCCCTGGAGTCAGGCCGATGGTCGCTGCAACGCTCCCGGGTCTATCGCCTGCTGGCGCTGCTGACCTTTGCGTCCTCGATGGGTTGGTACTTCACCGGTGCCAATGCCAACCAGGCGGGCTTCCCGCTGCTGTTTGTCTGGACGCTGCTGGTGGCCTGGAGCTGTGAGCGCCTGATTCGCAACCTCGCGCAGGAGCGACTGATTAGCCGGGATGTGTTGATGGGGGCCCTGGCGGGCTACCTGCTGGTGGGTCTGGCGGCGGGGCTGCTGTTTGCCGTACTGGAGTCGCTTGCTCCAGGGAGCTTCTTGAACTCCGTGGCCAAGGATGTCTCCCTGCTGCATGGTTCAGCGGGGCAGGCGGCCCGGATTTTCTCCCTGGATTTTGTCGAGCTCAACTACTACGCCTTCATCACCCTGACCACAACGGGGTACGGCGACATCAGTCCGGTGACGCCCCAAAGCCAGATGTTGAGCGTGATGGTGGCGGTCTCCGGGACGATTTACTTGGCCCTGGTGATGGGTCTGCTGATCAGCCGCTTCACCGTTCAGGACGTCGAGGAAGAGATCGCCGAAGAGCAAAGGAACGACTAGTGCTGCAGTTCCAATAGCCAGTCGTTGCCGAGGCGCCGGAGCCGTTGCTGCGGCCATAGCTCCGCCTGGTTGACATCGATCAGCCCCAGCTCGCCAAGGGGGGTGCGAGCGGCCAGGCCGCCCAGCAGTTTCGGGGCGATCACGCCTGCCAGTTGCTGCACGCAACCCTCGCGCAGCGCTGCGGCGGCCAGTTCCGCTCCGCATTCCCAGAGGACCTGATTGCAGCCCCGCTGGGCCAGGAGCTCCAGGGCTGCCCGGGGCTGGCACTCCGGCAGGGCCAGGTGCTCCACCCCGAGTCGATCGAGCTGCTGCTGTTGCTCGGCTGGGGCCTCATTGCCGTGGAGGACCAGGGTCTGGGCCAGGCTTTGATCCCAGAGCTGGGCGTCCTGCGGGAGATCCAGGCTGCGGCTGAGGACCACCCGCAGCGGCTCCGGGCTGCGCTGCCCGCGGCTGGTCAGCAGGGGGTTGTCGGCTCGGACGGTGCCGCCCCCGACGAGAACCGCGTCGCATTGGGCCCGTAGCTGATGCACCCAGGCGCGGGCCGGGGGACCGGAGATCCACTGGCTGGCGCCATTGGGCAGGGCGGTGCGCCCGTCGAGGCTCATGGCCCACTTGAGGATTCCCCAGGGGCGCCCGGTTTGCACCCGCTGGATGAAGCTGCGGTTGAGGGCCTGGGCTTCGGCTTCGCAGACCCCGCTGATGACCTCGATGCCGGCGGCCTGCAGTTGGGCGATGCCGCCGCCAGCCACGCGGGGATCAGGATCGCGCATGGCCACGATGACCCGGCTGACCCCAGCGGCGATCAGGGCTTCACTGCAGGGGGGCGTGCGGCCGTGGTGGCAGCAGGGCTCCAGGCTGACGACGGCGGTGCCGCCTTGGGCGCGCTCGCCGGCCTGGCGCAGGGCATGGACTTCGGCGTGGGGCGTGCCGGCTTGGCGGTGGAAGCCCTCACCCACCAGTGCCCCCTGGCGATCGAGGACGACGCAACCCACTAGAGGGTTGGGGCTGGTGCGTCCGGCGCCGAGGGCGGCCAGCTGCAGGGCCCGCTGCATCCAGGGCCGCCAGGCGCTGCTGCTCATCCGGCGTCGCGCCAGCTCGGCAGGCTGCGCCATTCACCGACCACAAAGGGAGGAACCGGCAGCTCCACAAACACCCCGGGCAGCTCCAGGCGTAGGGGGCGGTTCTGGTGCAGCTCGGCCAGCAGTGGATTGAGGTCAAATTCGGCCGCGGCATCCCGGCCATCGGCGGCCAGCTTGGGGTTGGCGGTGGTGATGTCCTCGAGCTCCCAACTGCCCCGGCCGGAGTGCACGATCAAGGAGGTGGGGTGATCCAGGCGGACGCGGCCGGGGTAGCCGACGATCCGCAGGGTGACGGGGCCGCCCGGGGGACCGGTGCGGTAGGCCACGGCCTGCCAGCTCTGGTAGTCCAGATCCCGCAGGCTCTCGAGGCTGCGCACGATCTCCGTGCCGTTCTCATCGGGGTGCAGGTGCACCTGGGCGTTGGCGGGTTGGCCCAATCCCAAGGCGAGTACCCCGCCGATCAGCAGGGAGAGGGCAACACGAAGTAGTGCCATAACACCATTGCTCTGAGGCCAGCGTATGGAACCGAGTTGTGGTTCCGCTTAGCCCCGCTCCGCCCCCGGGATCCGCTGCCAGTCGGTGTGGGTGGCCCAGACCCCCCAGATGGCCATGGCCCGCAGGTAGTGGCAGGCGCGGAAGGTGTTGACGGCCGTGATCGCCTCGGGGGTGCGGAACTGCAGGCCGCCGGAATACACCTGGTTGACCACCGCGGAGGTGATCGCCAGGGCGGTCTCGGTCTCGCCCATCAGCCGGAAGTAACTGGCGATGCCGAAGTTGATCCCGGTCCAGACCTCCAGCGGGTGGGTGCCGTTGGGATCCAGGGGGGTGCCATCGCGGCGCAGGCCATTGGCAACGCCCAGGCTGCCGCCCTCGAACTTCTCGAAGCAGGAGTCCTTGACGGCATTGAGGGTGCTGCGGCTGTTGGCCTCGCTCACCACCGGCTCCAGGCCCAGCAGGCGGGCATAGAAATCGCCGCAGAGCTGATCGGCCATCACCACCGGCGTGCCGCTCTCGGCATCGATGTCGTAGTACTCGCCGTTCCAGAGGAGCCTGTCGAAGTTCCCCCGCGCCTGCGCCAGCCAAGCGCTGAATTCCTGTTGCTCCGCCGAGGTGTCTAGGCCGGTGCTCAGTTGCAGCTGCTGGGCAATGGCCAGGGCGGCCTCGAGCGCCGCAATCCAGAGGGCGCCGCAGTAGGCGCTGACGCCCTTGAGCGGCCAGTCATCAAAGGTCTGATCCGGCGCGCCGCCGTTGTCGGGTAGGCCGTCGTTGTTGATGTCGAAGGTCTTGAGATAACGCAGGGCTTCCACCGCGGCCGGCCAGCAGTCCGCCAGGAAGCGCAGGTCCTCGCCGTTGGGGGCGAGCTTGAAGGTGCGCCAGACCTGCAGCACGTAGTCGCTGGCGAGGTCCTTCCAGAGGTTGCAGTCCTGGTAGGCCGTGTAGTTCGTGGCATCCCAGGGCTTTTCGTTCGGCGCCCCCAGGTCATGGGGTGTGGCGCCTTTGACCTTGCGGGCGGCTTCCACGCGCCCCTTGCCCTGGGTGAAATACCAGCCGATCGGCCGTGGCGTGGCATCGGCCGCGGGGATGGCCCGGGCAAAGCTGCGCAGCACCGCCTTGTCGAGCTCCGGCCAGAGCTGCAGCAGCGCCAGGGAGCCATAGAGCCGCACGTCCAGGCTCTCGTACCAGGCGTAGTCCAGGCACTCCAGCACCCCGAATCGGCCGACGGGATCTTCGCGGCTGGCGGCACTCCAGAGGCTGCCGCCGCTGCAGAGGTCGTAGAGCTCGTTGAAGAGCGCCATCCGCAGCGGCTCGGGCAGATCACTGCGCTCCAGCACCGGTTGTTGCCAGGCCTCGATCTGTTGGCGCCAGCTGCGCCAGTCCCGCAGACCTTCGGCGGCGATGGCGGCGGCGTTCTTGCCGCTGGCGCCGAAGAAGTCGGTGTAGCGCCGCAGGGCACTGGTGCCGGTGGCGAAGGCCGTGACCGGCAGGTCCCAGCTGATCACCACCGGGATCTCGATGCTCTGGCCGGGCTCCAGGCGGCAGCGCACCGCCAGGGCCGCGCTGACGGGCTCGGCTGCTCCACTGCGGCGGTTGTTGTTGCTCTCGGGGATCGAGCCATCGCGGCTGAAGCTGCCCCAGAGATCCGAGCCGTCGCCCTGGGGATTCCAGCGGCTGCAGCGTTGGATGCTCACGCCGGCTTGCTCCTGCGTCGCGATGCACCACTGCCCTTCCCCTTCGGCGACCGGAGAGGAGACATCACCCCCTAGGACGACTCCCTTGAGCGAGCCGTCGTCGATCCAATCGTTGCGATGGCCCTCGCTCTTGCCGATGGCCGGGGCGTAGTTGTGCTCGGGGCTGCCGTCATCGCGGAAGTGCACCTCTGCCGATGAATCGGTGTTGGTGAACCAGCCGCAGGTGTTGCGCCAGCTCAGCATCAGCGAGAGGTCCAGGGCCTGGCGCGTGGGGTTGCGCAGGGTCCAGACGAACGTCGCCAGCGGGTAGCTGGTCTGCTGATAGTTGCCGGGGAGGATCGGGCTGAAGGCCTCGCAGCTGACCTCGGCCTCGAAGACCCCTTGGTAGTGGCTCCAGCTCAGCGGATAGCGCGCGGCGTAGGTGCCGGTTTGGCGTTGCTCACTGCTGGCGGGATACCAGCTCCAGCTGGAGAGGGGGTCTGCGGCTTCGGGGCGTGAGTCATCTCGGTTGGGCTTCACCGCCAGGGCGTGGGCCCGTTGCTCTGTCCCGTTGCTTTCAAAGAGCGAGAACTGGCAGTCGGGCAGCACGCCGAACCAGTGCTCGCCGCCATCGAGGTGCCAGAGGTTGAAGGAGCCATCAGGGGCGCGGCCGATGCAGCCGGCGCCAAAGCCGCCGAGGGGCATCCCATGGTTCGGGCCGTCGTCCAGGTTGCTGGCGTAGCGAACGGTGTAGGGCGACGCCCAGCCCTGACCGAAGGCTCGGCTCCAGCTTGCGGCCGGGGGCTGCCAGGTGGAGGGGCGTGAGGCGCGACTGAGGCCGGTGCGGCGCAGCAGGGACTTCAGGGCGGAGAGGCCGAGGCGCGCCATGGGGCAGCTAATAGTGCCGCCAGCTTGTCAGAGTTGAGAGGGGTTGGCCCGTTCGTTGGCCTCCTGTTCCACCAGGGCATCCAGGGTGGCGGCGGAGCGCACCAAGGCCTGGTAGCGCTGCACCACCCGGCGGTTGCGCTCCAGCCAGCCCGCGGGGTTGCCTTGGGCCACGGCCAGGCTGCCGCTGTTGTCGTCATCCAGCAGGTCCAGGTCGCCCTGTTGCGCGATCAGGGCGACGACCAGGTCATGCAGGCGTTGACGGCGATCGGAGGGGTTCATCGCTCAGCAGCAGAATGCTCCCATGATTGAGGTGATTGGCACCGACGCGGGAGCTCCGGCATCGCTGCCCCTCGACAAGCAGCAGTTGTTGCGCCAGGCCCCCTTGGTGGCGGCGCCCCTGCGTCTGCATGACGCCCTGACGGCCTGGGACGGCTGGAGTGGTGCGCGGCTGATTGCCAGTGACCAGCCCAGCGCCCTACTCGATCAGCTTCAGGGGCAGGGGCAGGCCGTGGTGTTGGCCAGTGGAGACCCCCTCTGGTTTGGCATCGGCCGGCTGCTGATTCAGGGCCTTGGCGCCGAGCGCTTGCGGTTTCATCCGGCTCCCTGCTCCCTGCAGCTGGCCTTCTCGCGCCTGGCGCGCCCCTGGCAGAACGCCGCTTGGATCAGCCTGCACGGCCGTGATCCCGGCGCCTTGGCTGCGCGCCTGCAGCAGCGGCCAGAGGCCCTGGCGGTGCTGACCGACCCCAGCCGCGGTGGGGTCACAGAAGTGCGTGAGCTGCTGCGCGCCTCGGGTCTGGAGCAGGCCTATGGCCTCTGGCTCTGTGAGCGGCTTGGGCATCCGGGGGAGCGGGTCCAGCGGCTGGCCCCCTCGGCTGCGCTGCCGGCTGATCTCGACCCGCTGCATCTGGTGGTGTTGCTGGCGGAGGTGCCGGCCCCTGCGCCGCCGGAATCCCTGCCCCTACTCGGCATTGCCGATGGCGCCTACCTGCAGCACCCCGATCGGCCGGGTCTGATGACCAAGCGGGAGGTGCGTGTTCAGCTCTTGGCCGAGTTGGAGCTGCCGGCCGCTGGCGTTCTTTGGGATCTCGGCGCTGGAGTCGGCTCGATTGGTCTGGAGGCCTTGCGGCTGCGGCCGGGTCTGCAGCTGTGGGCGCTGGAGCAGCGCGGCGGTTCGGCGGAGTTGATCCGCGCCAATGCCCAGCGACTGGGGGTGGTTCCCGCGGGTGTGATCGAAGGCCGGGCGCCCGAGGCCCTCTCCGAGTTACCGGACCCCGACCGCGTCTTGATCGGCGGCGGCGGCCGCGATCGGTCGGCGCTGCTGCGGGCCGTTCTGGATCGGCTGAAGCCCGCTGGCATCGTCGTGATCCCCCTGGCCACCGTTGAAGCCTTGGCGGAGCTGCGTCCTGTTCTCGAGGGTGCTGGCCTCACGGTGAGCATCAGTCAGCACCAGGCCTGGCGCGGTGCGGCCCTGGCCGATGGCACGCGGCTGGCGCCCCTTAATCCGGTGTTGATCCTGCGGGGACAGAAGGGATCGGGCTAATCACCACCGGCATCCCCACCCGAAGACCCAGGCGTTTGGCTTCTCCTGCCCCGAGTTCCACGACCCCATCCCCTGGCTCCACGGGGCCATAGCTGCGGCAGGGCAGGTGCGGGCAGGGAGTCGTCTCGGGCTCAATGGCGATCACCCGGTTGCCGTTGAGGAAGACCATGTCGAGGGAGGCCGGGGTCTTGTGCATCCAAAAGCGCAGGGGTTGCGGCTTGGGGAAGGGAAACCACATGCCCCGCAGCGGAGCCAAGGGTGGGCGGCCCTGAAGCCCTCGCCGCTGCTGCTCTTGGCTGCGGGCCACCTCGAGGGCAATGCAGGGCTGCTTCTCCTCAAGGCACCACTGGGCCTCGATCGGTAGTTGCTGGGGCGGCAGAGCGGGAGTTGGCATCGCCCTAGCCCAGTTGGGGAGGGCCGTCGCTGAGGCAGTAGCCCCGGCCGCGCACGGTGTGGATCAGGCGCTTGCCGCCGCCGGTCTCGAGTTTTTGCCGCAGGTAGCGCACGTAGACCTCGATCACGTTGCTGGCGGCGCCCTGCTGATCCCGCCAGACCGTCGCCAGGATCCGCTCGCGGCTGACCACCTCGCGGGCATGCCGCATCAGCAACTCCAGCAGGGCGTACTCCCGCGCGGTCAGGGCGATGGTTTGGCCATTGCGGCGCACCTCATGGCGGCTGGGGACGATCGAGAGGTCCCCCAGTTGCAGCAGATCCCGCGGCGGCCGTTGCTTGTCCTGCAATTTCAGATGCACCCGCAGCCGGGTCAGCAGGTCACTGGCGCCCGCGGAGGACAGCCAGAAGTCATCGCCCCCCTCGATCAGCACCTGGGAGCGGGCGGGAACACTGTCCTCGACGATGTCCAGCAGCATCGGGAGCGCCCCGAGGTGGGCGCGCAACTCCTGAATCCGCGCTCCCCACTCGGCCGAGAGCACCACCAGCTCACACCCGCCCTGGCTGGCTTGTTGCAGGCCGCTTTCGCCGATCAGTGGGCTGTACCCCGAGGCGCTCAGACGCTCGGCGAGGGCCTCGGACGTTTCCCCCAGCAGCAGGACGCAGATGTCGCCCATCAAGCGCCGGGCTTTGCCACGTGCGGCAGGCCCCAGCCGAGCTTGTTGCGCAGCACCTGGAAAAACTCATGGTCCGCCAGGCGCACAAAGCGGACTGGGTGCTCACTGCGGCGGATCAGCACCCGATCCTCCGGCCAGACGTAGCAACCGGCGCTGCCGTCCACCACCATCATCAGCCGCTCCGGGGTGGCGGGGAAGACCGTCACCGGCTCCTGATCGCTGAAGACCAGTGCCCGTGACGCCAGGGAGTGGGGCGCAATCGGGGTGAGTTGCAGCACCGGGCAGTCGGGGCTGATCACCGGTCCGCCGGCGCTCAGCGCATAGGCGGTGGAGCCCGTCGGGGTGGAGAGGATCACGCCATCGGCGGCGATGTCCACCGGGGCATGGCGTCCCACGGCGATCTCGAAATGGCACATCGAGGTGATCGGCTCGCGGTGCAGGGCCATCTCGTTCAGGCAGAGCAGTTCCCAGCGGCGCTGGTCCCCGCGCATCACGGTCACCACCAAGGTGGTGCGTTCCTCCACCGTCCATTGACCGGCGATCACCTGCTCGAGGGCCTCCTCGAGCTTGGGCAGGTAGGTCTCAGCCAGGAAGCCCAGGTGGCCGGTGTTGATCGTCAGGATCGGCACGTCGATCGGTGCCGTCATTCGGGTGGCCGAGAGCACCGTGCCATCGCCCCCCAGCACCATGGCCATGTCCATCCCGGCTTCGAAGTGGGGCGGGACGCAGGCAACGTGGCCCTTGCTGCGCAGGTGTTGCTCAGGATTGGCGAAACCCACCATTCCGGCGGCACTGCTGGCGCGCAGCACGTCGTAGCCCGCCTGCTTCAGGCGGGCCTCAATCGTGTCGGCGGTGGACAGGGCCAGGTCCTTGCCGTCGTTAATGATCAGTCCGACGCAGGGCAAGGAGCAGCTCAGGTGGTCCCCCAGAGTTTATGGGGATCAGAACTGTTCGAGGAAGCGCAGATCGCTCGTAAACAAGCGGCGGATGTCATCAATGCCGTGGCGCACCATGCAGAAGCGCTCCACCCCCAGGCCGGCGGCGAAGCCGCTGTAGCGCTCGGGGTCGATGCCCATGCCCTGGAGCACGGCGGGGTCGACCATGCCGCAGCCCATCACCTCGAGCCAGCGGCCGCGCCACTGCACATCCACCTCGGCTGAGGGTTCGGTGAAGGGGAAGTAGCTGGCGCGGAAGCGCACCGGCAGATCGCCGAAGAACTGCTGCAGGAAGGACGTCACCGTGCCGCGCAGATGGCTGAAGTCCAGTCCCTCATCGATGGCCAGTACCTCAACCTGGTGGAAGACCGGCGAGTGGGTGGCATCTACGGCATCCCGGCGATAGACGCGCCCCGGGGCAATGATGCGGATCGGCGGGGCGTTGTTCTCCAGGTGGCGGATCTGCACCGGAGAGGTGTGGGTGCGCAGCAGCTGGTGATCGCCCAGATAAAAGGTGTCTTGCATGTCCCGGGCCGGGTGGTGCTCGGGGATGTTCAGGGCGGTGAAGTTGTAGAAGTCGCTCTCGATCTCAGGTCCTTCTTCCACCTGGTAGCCGAGGCCCGAGAAGATATCGACGATTTCTTCGATCGTGCTGATCAGGGGGTGGCGGTGCCCCACCGGCGTGAAGCTGGCCGGCATGGTCACGTCCAGGGTCTCGCTGGCGATGCGCTCGGCCATCGCGGCGCTCTTCACCGCCTGCAGGCGATCGCTCAGCAGGCTCTGCACCTGCTCCTTGAGCACGTTGGCCCGCTGACCGACCACCGGCCGCTCATCGCCGGGCAGCTTGCCCATCGCTCCGAGCACCCCGGAGAGCCGACCCTTCTTGCCCAGCAGGCCCACCCGCAGCTCCTCGAGGGCTGCGGCATCCGCGGCGGCGGCGATCTCTTGGGCAGCCTGGGCCTCCAGCTGATCGAGTTGATCGGTGAGCTGCTGCAGGCTGACGGTGGCGCTCAAGGATCGACTTCAACGAGCGCCGACTTTAGGTAGACGCCTGTTTCAGGCCCCTTAGCCTCAGGCCAGGCGTGAGGGCACTGTGCGGATCCTGATCAGTAATGACGATGGCGTCTTCGCTGATGGCATCCGTGCCCTGGCGGCTGAGGCCCTGCGGCGCGGTCATCAGGTCACGGTGGTCTGCCCCGATCAGGAGCGCTCCGCCACGGGCCATGGCCTGACCCTGCAAACCCCCCTGCGGGCCGAGCGTGCCGACGAGCTCTTTGCGGAGGGTGTCACCGCCTGGGCCTGCAGCGGCACCCCCAGCGATTGCGTCAAGTTGGGCCTCTTTGCCCTGCTTGAGGAGTGGCCTGACATGGTCCTCTCGGGCATCAACCACGGCCCCAACCTGGGCACCGACACCCTGTATTCCGGCACGGTCAGTGCGGCGATGGAGGGAACCATCGAAGGCCTGCCCGCCCTGGCGGTGAGCTGCGCCGATTACAAGTGGCGCGACTTTGAGGCCTCAGCGCGCATTGCCCTGGATGTGGCCGAGCAGAGCCGCCGCGAGGACTGGGACAAGGGCATGCTCCTCAACCTGAATGTCCCGGCCCTGCCGCTGGAGTCCATCGGGCAACTGCGCTGGTGCAGAAAGGCCGTTCGCCGCTACACCGACCAATTCGTCAAGCGCGCTGACCCCCGCGGCCGCACCTACTTCTGGTTGGCCGGTGAGGTCGCCAATGACCTCGAGGCCGAAGTCGCCGGTCCCAAGGAGTGGCCCATCGATGTGGCCCATGTGGCCGCAGGCGGTGTCTCGCTGACCCCACTGCAGCCGGAGTTGTTCTGGCGCGGAGACCTCTCAGCCCTTAAGCCGCCTCACTTCGAGCGGTAGATCCGCTGCAGGAACCAGAGCGAGAAGATCAGACCGATGGTGTGAGCGAAGAGCACCTGGGTGTTGCTCAGCACCGAGAGCATCTCAATGGAGGTGATCGGATAGCCCACCAGGCTGCGGGCGCTGGTGCCCCCCACCGGAGAGCCAAAAAAGCCGGGGGCCTGCAGCGAGGCCTGGACAAACAGGCTGCCGGCCAGGGACTGATAGCCCACGGAGGCAAAGACCAGCCCCAGCACATCCGCCAGCAGGCCGCGTTTGATCAGCTTTCCGGCTTCGCTGCGGCTGGGCTTCGCGCCGCTGCCTAAGGCCCGCCCGAGCCGCACGATCAACCAGCCCTGCCAGAGGCTGTAGAGCAACACAAAGAAGGACAGGGTCGTCAGGGAGAGGCCCGGTCCTAGACCCAGGGCCCGCTCGGAATTGCGGGCCAGGCTGCCGCCGATGTTGTTGAAGAGCAGCACCCCCACGACCACGATCCCCAGGGCGGTTTGCGTCCAGAAGCGGATCCAGGCCATCCGCCTCAGCCCTAGGGAGAGCAGCTGAAAGTCGAGGCGATCGGCCATGGGACGTGGGGGGATGCCCAAACCTGCCATGGGAGAATGCCTCTGGCGAGGCCTCGAGCGCTTTTGGTTGTGATTGCAGCGCTCGAGCCAGGGCAGGCGAAGGGGCCGACGGCGGTGGCCCTCGGCAGCTTTGACGGTCTGCACCCGGGGCATCGCAGCGTGATCGCGGCCGTCACCGAACGCGCCGCCCAACGGCATCTGGTGCCGACGGTGGTGAGCTTCTGGCCGCACCCCCGGGAGGTGCTCTTCGCCGAGGCGCGGCTGCGGCTGGATTTGCCCAGCGAGAAATTGGCCCTGCTGGAGCCCCTGGGGATCGAGCAGTTGGTGCTCGTGCCCTTCACCCGCGAGCTGGCGGCTCTCTCCCCCGAGGCTTTCGTGCAGCAGGTGCTGCACGAGCAGCTCCAGGCCGGCCTGGTGGTGGTGGGCGCCAACTTCCGCTTTGGCGCAGGCCGCAGCGGCACTACCACAACCCTTCAGCAGCTCGGCGCTGAACGGGGCATCGAGGTTCAGATCCAACCCCTGCTGGCCGAGGGGGAGGAGCAATTCAGCAGCAGTCGCATCCGACGTGCCCTGGCGGCAGGAGATCTGCTGGAGGCCACCCGGCTGCTGGGCCGTCCCTATCGCTTTGGCGGAACCGTGGTCAGCGGCCGCGGCCTAGGACGTCAGCTGGGTTGGCCCACGGCCAACCTGCAGGTGGATGGCCGCAAGTTTTTGCCCCTCGAGGGGGTCTATGCCGCTTGGGCCTGGCTCGGTGAGGAACGGCTGGCGGCGGTGATGAACCTGGGCCCGCAGCCCACGGTGGATCCCACGGCCCCTTCGGCCGTTGAGGTTCATCTGCTCGGCCGAACGCTCGATCTCAACGGCAGGGAGCTGTTGGTGGAGCCGGTGCAGCTGCTGCGCAGCCAGCAGCGCTTCGAGAACCTCGAGGCCCTGGTGCAGCAGATCCAGCGCGATGCCGAGAGTGCCACGGCGCTGTTGGAGTCAGCTGCCGGGGTAGGCGTTGGTTAGGCCCCAGCCGATGAAGGCGGCGATCGCCCCCAGCAGCAGAATCCCTGAGATCAGCACCACCATTGGGCTGTCGGATTCGCCCTGGGCCATCGCCATTCCTATTGGTTTGCGCCACAAACCTAAGCAGAGAGTCCTGCCCGTGCAGACGCCATGACCACACCTGAACAGCCGGCTGCGGTGTTGCGGTTGCTGGACGCCAACCTGGACCGCGCCCGTGAAGGGCTGCGGGTGATCGAGGACTGGTGTCGCTTTGGCCTGGATCGGGCGGATCTGGTGGCCCGCAGCAAGGACATGCGCCAACGCCTGGGCCGCTTGCATGACGAGCGCTACAAGCGGGCCCGCGACGCGGCGGGTGATGTGGCGACGGGCATGGCGCATCCCGCCCAGCGGGAGCGGGAGCAACCCCAGGCAGTGGTCGCGGCGAACTGCGGCCGGGTGCAGGAAGCCCTGCGGGTCCTGGAGGAATTCGGCCGTGGCGTGGATGATCGCCTGGCTGAGGAGGCCGCGGCGGTTCGCTATGCCCTCTATGACCTGGAGGTGGATGTGATGCGAGCCAGTGCCGGCGGGCAGGAGCGGCGGGAGCGGCTGCGGGCGGCGCGGCTCTACCTGGTGACCAGTCCCTCGCCTCGGCTGGAGGCCGTGGTGGAGGCGGCCCTGGAGGGCGGCGTTCGCCTGGTCCAGTACCGCGCCAAGGACGGAAGCCTGGGTCCCGATGGCCAGCCGATCACCGATGCCGTGCGCCTGCAGCAGGCCCAGGCGCTGCGGCAGCTCTGCAGTCGCCACGGGGCCCTGTTCCTGGTGAACGACCGCATCGACATCGCCCTGGCGGTGGATGCCGATGGCGTGCATCTGGGCCAGGGGGATCTGCCGCCGGCCCTGGCGCGGCAGCTGCTGGGGCCGGAGAAGTTGATTGGCCGCAGCACCCATGCCCTGGCGCAGCTGCAGCAGGCCATGCGCGATGGCTGTGATTACGTCGGCGTTGGACCAGTGAACGCCACGCCGACCAAGCCCGGCCGTCAGCCGGTGGGATTGGATTACGTCCGCCAGGCCGCTGCGGAGAGCGCCATTCCCTTCTTTGCGATCGGCGGCATTGAGAAGGACAACCTTCCCTCGGTGCTGGCCACCGGTGCCACCCAGGTGGCCGTCGTGCGGGCGATCACCGAGGCGGCCGATCCCGCCCAGGCCGCCCGCGAGCTGTTGGAGGTCCTGGGGGAATGATTGAGATTCGGGTCAACGGCGAAACCACCAGCTGCCCGGAGGGCTTGAACCTGGTGCAGATGCTGGAGCACCTGGGCTATCGCCCCCAACTGGTGGTGGTGGAGTTCAACGGCGAGATCCTGCCTCGCGCCCGCTGGGCTGAGCAGCCGGTTCGGGAAGCCGATGGTCTGGAGGTGGTCACCATCGTCGGCGGGGGTTCTTAGATTCCATCGAGCTAGAGCTCTGCCGTGGCCGCTTCACGTCCCTCCTCGCTCGTGAGACGGCTGCTCAGCGGCTTGATGGTTCCAGCCCTGGTGCTCACACTCCTGCTGGCGATGCCTCAGGCCAGCCAGGCAGCCAGTGGCGGTCGCATCGGCGGCGGCAGCTTCCGCTCCGCTCCCATGCCACGGAGTTATGGCGGGGGCGGCGGTTATCGCGGTGGCGGCTACCAGCGCGGCTATGGCGGCGGCTTCGGCTTCCCCTTCGTAGTGCCCTTCTTCTTTGGTGGCGGCGGCCTGTTTGGCTTCCTGATCCTGATGGCCGTGGTCGGTCTGCTGGTGAACGCGGTGCGCGGTGGCGGTGGCGGCGGCTCCCTGCCGGCGGGCATGCAGGGCGGTGCCATCGATCGCGCGCCAAGCGATGGCCCTGTTTCGATCGCCCAACTGCAGGTGGGTCTGTTGGCTTCGGCGCGGGAGCTGCAGCAGGACCTGAGACAGCTCGCCGGCAGTGCCGACACCAGCACCAGCAGCGGCCTGCAGCGGGTCCTGCAGGACAGCACCTTGGCCTTGCTGCGCCAGCCGGATCTCTGGGTCTATGCCAACGCTGAGGTGGGGCAGGTTCCCTTCCAGGCTGCGGAATCCACCTTCAATCGCCTCTCGATGACCGAGCGCAGCAAGCTGCGCAGCGAGGTCACCAGCAACGTCTCGGGAACGGTTAGCGCCAATAGCGGTGGACCGGCCGGTGATGCCGATGCCGTCAGCGACTACATCGCCGTCACCCTGCTGGTGGCCAGCCGCAGCCGCCTGACCCTCAAGCCGGTGAATGGCTCCGAGGACTTGCGCGAGACCCTGCGCATCCTGGGTTCGGTTCCGTCCAGTCAACTGCTGGCTTTGGAAGTGATTTGGCAGCCGGAAGGGGCGGGTGATGTGCTGAGTGCTGATGAGCTGATTACGGCTTATCCGCAGCTGAAGCACCTCTGATTGGGCTCTTCGGATTTCCTCAAGAATTGAGGAACTAAAGAATCTCTTCGGCTCTTGATCGCCAAAACCCGTTGTTAAGCAATGGGTTCAATTTGTAGGGTCTGAAGACTTCAATTTCAGACCGTGTCCACCCCGCGCCACACCGCCGAGACCTCCGCCATGAAGTGGCAGGCCAACGGTGAATTGGCCGGCGTGGATCTGCAGGCTCTGCTCAGCCGCCTGAACAAGGTGGAGAGCGAAGAGCGGGCCCGCGAGCTGGAGTGGCTGAGCCGCCACGAGGCGGTCTGAGGGTTAGCGCGGCGTTGCGCCGGGGCCAATCCTGAAGGCCAGCCGCAGATTCGGCCTGGGCTAGTTGCACCCCCTGGGGGTGCTCAGCACACTGCGGTGCACCGGCGTTGCGTGAATGGCTCGGCGATCGATGCAGTGGGTGAACACCCCCGTGTTGATGGAGGCCTTGGATCGCTACGAACAGGGGCGACTGCCCCGCTCGATGCGTCTCTGGGTGGAGGCGGTGCTGGAGATCGAGCGCCCGCTCAGTGCTCCGCTGCGGCCCCACTGCTGAGCAGGATGCGCAGGGCGGCCATGGCCGCGCCATAGCCGTTGTCGATGTTCACCACGCTCAGGCCCGGAGCGCAGCTGGCCAGCATTCCGTGCAGGGCCGCCTGGCCGCCGGCACTGACGCCGTAGCCAACGCTGACCGGCACTCCGATCACCGGTTGGGGCAGTAGGCCCGCCAAGACTGTGGGTAGGGCGCCTTCCATGCCGGCGCAGGCGATCAACACCCGGGCCTGGCGCAGCCGCTCGAGTTGATCCAGCAGCCGGTGCAGGCCCGCCACGCCCACATCCAGCACCAGTGCGCAGCTGATGCCATGCCATTGCAGGGCGAGCTGCGCCTCGGCGGCGACGGGGAGATCGCTGGTGCCGCCGCTGAGGATCAGGACCTCGCCGAGCGCCGGCCGGGCCGCCGCCGCAGCGCCAAGGCTGAGGCAGCGGGCATCGCTGTGGAACTGCAGCTGCGGGTCATGGGCGAGCAGCGCGGCCACGTCCTGGGCTTTGGCGGGATCGACCCGGGTGGCCAGGGCCAGCTCGCCGCTGTCCTGTTGCCGCTGCAGGATCGCGGCAATCTGTTCGGCTGTTTTGTGCTCTCCCCAGATCGCCTCGGCCATGCCCAGGCGTTGGCGGCGTTGCAGATCCAGGCGGGCCTGCTCGCTCATGCCGCGGGGATCAGTTCCCCTTCAAAGACCAAGGGAAAGGGATTGCCCTGGCCTTGGCCCGTGGCTTCGCGAGCGAGTTGCTCAAAGCGCTCCTGCACCGCCTCCACCTCCGTCTCGGGGATGGCCTTCCACTGCTCCCGGCTGGCCCAACGGATCAGCAGGGTGCCCTCTTCCCGCTCGCTGTCCCAGAGCAGGTCACGGCCGAGGTACCCGTCCTGCTTCTCGAGCCAGGGCTCCCAGCTGCCCTGCTCGGCCTGCAGCCAGGCGGCGCGGCCGTCGGCCGGCACCTTGATGCGCAGGTGCTCCACGACGACGACCTCCAGCTGACCGCCCGGCTTCGCGTTGGTGGCGATCGCCACGTCGGGATGGCCGGCCAGCAGCATCGCCAGGCAGAGCACAAGTGCCGCGACCCTAGCGAGCAGCCTCATGGCTGTTGCAGCAGCGCCACGGCCTGGCAGGAGATCCCCTCCTCGCGGCCCTCGGCACCGAGCTTTTCATTGGTGGTGGCTTTGACGCCCACCTGATCCGGCTCCAGTCCCATGCGCGCCGCGATGGCGCTGCGCATGGCGTCGATGTGGGGCTTGAGCTTGGGGCGCTCGGCGATCACGACCGAATCCACGTTGACCACGCGCCAACCCCGCTCGGTCACCAGGGCCACGACCTGCTCCAGCAGCACCAGGCTGTCGGCTCCTTTCCACTTGGGATCGTCGGGGGGAAAGTACTTGCCGATGTCCCCCAGGGAGAGGGCCCCGAGTAGGGCATCCATGATCGCGTGCACCAGCACGTCGGCGTCGCTGTGGCCGTCGAGCCCCAATCCGTCTGGATGCTCCAGCTGCTGCCCGCCCAGGATCAGCGGCCGACCGGGCACCAGGCGGTGGATGTCGTAGCCGTTGCCGATCCGCAGCTGCATGGG
>NZ_JAFMKL010000113.1:0-5076 GCF_017852955.1 Vulcanococcus sp. DEBay_Sum22DG08_74 | reverse complement strand
GATCCTTGGGCAGGCCACCCACGTTGTGGTGGCTCTTGATCTTCACCGCCACCCGCTCGCCCGTTTTGGGATCGACGTTGGTGCCAGCGCTCTCGATCACATCGGGATACAGAGTTCCCTGGGCGAGGTAATCAAAGGGCCCAAGGCGCTTGCTCTCTTCCTCGAAAACCCGAATGAATTCGGTGCCAATCAGCTTGCGCTTCTCCTCGGGATCGGTGACCCCAGCGAGTTTGTTGATGAAGCGCTCACGGGCGTTGATGTACTCGACCCTGATGTGGAACTTCTTGTCGAAGAAGTCCATGAGGAATTCAGGCTCCCCTTTACGCATGAAGCCCTGATCAATGAACATGCAGGTCAATTGATCTCCAATCGCCTTGTGCAGCAAGAAGGCGAGGGTGGAGGAGTCGACACCACCGGAGAGGGCGAGCAGAACGCGCTTATCGCCAACCTGACGGCGCACATCCGCCACCGCCTCATCGATGAAGGCGGCCGTCGTCCAATCCGGCAGGCAGCCGCAAACGTGATAGACGAAGTTGCGAATCAGGGCCATTCCGCATTCGGAATGGACCACTTCGGGGTGGAACTGAACGCCGTAGAGACGCCGCTGGTGATCCGCGACGGCGGCCTCAGGCGTGTTCTCGGTGTGGGCCAGACGGACGAAGCCTTCGGGCAAGCGCTCGACGGAGTCGCCATGGCTCATCCACATCGTCGAGCCCTCGTCGACGTTGGTGAGCAGGTCGGTGGGGTCGTCGACAAATAAAGGTGCCTTGCCGTACTCGGCGCGGCCGGCAGCCACCACAGAGCCGCCCAGCTGCTGCACCATCAGCTGCATGCCGTAGCAAACCCCCAGGACCGGAATGCCCAGATCCCAAATCTCTGGATCGCACTTCGGGGCGTGCTCGGCATACACCGAGCTGGGACCACCACTCAGGATGATCCCCTTGGGATTCAGCGCCTTCAATTCAGCCGCGCTGGTGGAGTACCCCATCACCAGGGAATACACCTCGGTTTCCCTGACCCGACGGGCGATCAGCTCGGAATATTGAGAACCAAAATCAAGGATCACAATCGCCGGATGACGATTGGTTTCACCGATTGAGGTTGGAGTCACGTCTGACATGGAGCGGCCAGCAGCTGTGGCCCAGGCATTCAGATCACCCTAGATCTCAGGCCCGAAAGCCCTCCAGCAGCGCAGCCCCGACCGGGCCGCAGGCACAGATGCTGCGGCTGCGATCAAACAGGACAGCGCCAAGCTGGGGAGCCGCGTCATGGTGCTTGGCCAGGTAGGCCCCTGCCCGCTGCTCAATCACGGCGGCCAAGCGCTGCTGCAAGCCAGTGGCCAGGGCGGAATCACGCTCGGCCAACGCAGCGATGGCCTGATCAACGCCGGCCGCCTCTAGAAGCAGCCGGATCTGCTCCAGGGAACACCCGTGCTGGGCCGCCTGGGCCGCCAGGATCTCCAAGCGCCCATCGGCCAGATGGTGATGGGTGTGAAAGATGCCCCCCGCCAGCTTGATCAACTTGCCCTGGTAGCCAAACAAGAGCAGGCGCCTGACCCCTGCCTCAGCGGCAGCCACCAGCAGCGGTCCAATCCAGTTGCCAGCCTTGAGCAACAGGCCAGGAGGCAGCCCCTGCTGCGGGGCCAGATCCAGCCCGTTTTCCCCCAAGACGAGCACCAGATCGCCGCTCCAGCCCGGCTCCTGACTGCGACGCGCCAACTCCTGACGGGCCTGGTCCAGTTGATCAGGCGCGGCACTGCGCTGCACCAGGGCCTGGGTCCCAATCAGGGCCAAACCATCCACCACACCAAAGGCCGCATTGCTGGTGCGCGCCGCCCGTTGGCGCCCCTCCGGGAAGGTGAGCGTCAGCCGCAAACCCCGGCGATCCAGCAGGAGCGGGCGAAGGTTGCTCTCGAGCAATTGCCTGGCATAGGCCGAGAGGCAGGCCTCGCCGGAAGCTGCGTGCACACCCACGCCCTCCCCAGCCAGCAACTCCAGCCAAGGCTGTTCCCCCTCAGCATCCGTCCAACTGGCCTCCACCCAAACCTGCAGGCCGCGGGTGAGGTCCAGCACCTCTCCGGGGTCACAGCAACTGGTGGCCAAGGCCCGCCCCGGGCCCAACCGTGCGGCGGCCTGGACCGGAATCACCGTGGCTTCAAGGCCCGCTTCTGGATCCAGCAGGAGCGGAACCTGCGCTTGAAAAGGCTGGCCAAGCAACTCTCGAACCGCCGCGACCGCTGCAGCCGCAACCCAGACCGGCAGGGTGTAGCCGCACTCAGCCATGGGCCAGGGAAGGGTGAGGTCCGTTTTTTATGTTGGTCGATTGCGCTGCTGATCCAACGGGCAGCGATCGCCCCGGCTCACCCACCATGCAGGACAAGCTGACTCTGATGATCCCCGGCCCCACACCGGTGCCGGAAAGCGTCCTGCAGTCCATGGGGCGTCACCCCATTGGACACCGCAGCGCGGACTTCCAGAAGATCGTTGAGCGCACCACCGCCCAACTCAAGTGGCTGCATCAAACCAGCAATGACGTTCTGGTGATCACCGGCAGCGGCACCGCCGCCATGGAAGCCGGAATCATCAATGTGCTGAGCAAAGGGGACAAGGTCCTCTGCGGCGATAACGGCAAATTTGGCGAGCGCTGGGTGAAGGTGGCTCAGGCCTACGGCCTGGAGGTGGAGGTGATCAAGGCGGAGTGGGGCTCCCCGTTGGATCCCGAGGCATTCCGTGCCGCCCTGGAGGCCGACTCCAGCAAGGCGATCAAGGCCGTGATCCTGACCCACTCGGAAACCTCCACCGGGGTCATCAATGACCTCGAGACCATCGCCAAGCACGTCAAAGCCCATGGCACAGCGCTGACGATCGCTGACTGCGTCACCAGCCTCGGCGCCTGCAACGTGCCCATGGACGCCTGGGGGATCGACATCATCGGATCCGGGTCCCAGAAGGGCTACATGATGCCCCCGGGTCTGGCCTTCGTGGCCATGAGCGACAAGGCCTGGGAGGCCTACGGCCGCTCCGACCTGCCGAAGTTCTATCTGGATCTGGGCAAGTACCGGAAATCGGCGCAAGCCAACAGCAACCCCTTCACCCCGGCGATCAACCTCTACTTCGCCCTGGAAGCGGCGCTCGAGATGATGCAGGCCGAAGGGCTCGAGGGCATCTTTGCCCGCCATGCTCGTCATCGCGCCGCCGCCCAAGCGGGCATGAAGGCCATCGGCCTGCCCCTCTATGCCGCCGAAGGCTGCGGCAGCCCGGCCATCACCGCCGTGGCTCCCGAGGGGATCGATGCCGAGACCCTTCGCAAGAAGGTCAAGGATCGCTTTGACATCCTTCTGGCCGGTGGCCAAGACCACCTCAAGGGCAAGGTCTTCCGCATCGGCCACCTGGGCTTCGTTTGCGATCGCGATGTGCTGACCGCCGTCGCAGCGATTGAAGCCACCCTGCAGGAACTCGGACTGCACAAGGGGACCCCTGGTTCTGGCGTGGCAGCCTGCGCAGCCGCCCTGGCCAGCTGAAGCAGGCGACCACAGGGGAGCCCCTTCAGCAGGGCTCCCTTGCTAGGTTGGTTGAGATAGAGAAAAGCCTTGATCACGGCTTTTGACTATCAAATTGCGGATGTAATTCAGTGGTAGAATGTCAGCTTCCCAAGCTGAACGTCGCCGGTTCGAGCCCGGTCATCCGCTTGAGAATTAGTTTCTGGGCTTAATCAGCTGCATCACCTGCGGCCCCACGCTTCCTGCGCGGCGCTCGCAATCGAGGGAACGGAGAATATCGCGCGCTGACTGTTCAATTTCACCGCTTGATGCGGCCTGCTCAGCCGAAGCCGAAAAAGCGGCGGCTGCACGCATCAAATCGTCTCGTCGCTCGGCTACAGGTGCCTGCTGGCTGGCTTGCATTTATTTGATCTTGCCTGAATAAATATTAGTCGCCACGTTCAAGCGACCCCGAACGGTGGGGCTGCCCTGACACAACTGAAACGGATCGGCCGAGTGGTTTTAGGTGCCCGGTTCCTCGCGATTGCCGCCCAGTGCTGCGATCTGATCACGCAGTTGCCTCACTCTTGAAGCATCACCACGGGTGATGGCGACGGCGAGGGCGAACTCGAGTTTCTCGAGCTGATGGCCGCCCTCAGCAAAAGAACGGCTGGCACAGGCAGGTGTACCCGAGGCGGCAGGAGCAACGGGAACAGAGCGATGGCTGTTGGAGAAGGCCATGGTTCGCTTTCTTTCCATTGTGCCCCCGGCGCAAGGGGTCATGCAGCCATGAACTCATCCTCGTGAGGATTCACCGACGCAGGGACCTCCTCCTCGCTCACGCCGTCCTGCAGGAGGCTGCGGCAGTCGGCCAACAGCGTCTCCACATGGTCGAGACGGCTCAGCTCCTCAGGATCAGGCGTCTCAACAAAGGAGACCTGGTCCAGTTGCAGCTCCATCGCATTGAGGCGCTGCTCCAACTTCACCAGCCGCTGCGAGAGGGCCGCGACGGTCTGAGCGAGGTCCTCTGTGGTGCGCGTGATGCGAAACGAGACCGATTCGCCAGCCATGGACAGGGTTCAACTCGCCCGATAACACCACAGCCCTGGGCAGTTCTCAAGCCCAAGCGGCCAAGCAGACTGAAGGCATTCCAGGGCAGCCCGGCGATGCCATCAAGCCTCCACCTGCTGGCCTATGTCCTGGCGGGCATTGGCGGCGGTTTGCTGGCGCTGCGCACGGGGATCCCCGCCGCACCCCTCGCTGGCGCGCTGCTGGGAGCGGGACTGCTGAGCATGAGCGGCAAGCTCGAGGCCGCCAACTGGCCCGCAGGCACCCGGACTGCCCTGGAAATTGGCATTGGCACCGTCATCGGCACCGGATTGACGGCGACGGCCTTCAGCGAGCTCAGGCAGCTCTGGCGGCCAGCTCTTTTGATCACGCTCACCCTGGTGATGACCGGCCTGGTGGTGGGGCTCTGGTGCAGCCGTCTGCTGGGAATGGACCCGCTCATCGCCCTCTTGGGAGCCGCACCAGGGGGAATCAGCGGCATGAGTCTGGTGGGCGCCGAATTCGGAGTCGGTGCAGCCGTTGCTGCCCTT
>NZ_JAFMKL010000112.1:0-5199 GCF_017852955.1 Vulcanococcus sp. DEBay_Sum22DG08_74 | reverse complement strand
CCGGCAGGAACTGCTCCACGCGCTTCTGGCTCTGGCCCAGCTGGGGCAGGGCCTGAACCCGGCCGCTGCGGCCCAGGTCCTTGACGAAATACAGCGGCAGCCCATCGCTGCCGGAGACGTTCACCGGCGAGACCGTGAAGCCGTAGCCGTGGGTGAAGACCAGATGGCGGTTGAGCCAAGTGCGGGAGCCCTTGGCCAGCGCCGAGGAATCCAGTTCCCGGGCAGCGATCAGGACCTGCTGGGAGCCCAGCGCGCTGGCGTCGGCATTCAGCGGATAGCGATCGACGGCCGCGGAAGGGAAGTCGTAATAGAGCCGCAGTTGCTGCAGCTGGCGATTGGCCTCCAGCAGGGGCCCGCTGTCCCAGAGCCGCACGTTGGCCAAGGTGCCCTCGGCGCTCTTGAGATCGGCGGCGCTGAGCTGCTGTTTGGGCTCGAGATCCAGCTCACGAACGGCCTCGAGGCCAAAGGCCCGGCGCGTCGCCGCAATGGCGCGCCTGAGATAGGGGGTCTCCAGTTGCAGCTCCCGGGGCTGCACCCAGACCCGCTGTACCAGGGGCGCCAGACCCCATTCCACGATCGGCAGCAGGCAGGCGGACACCAGCAGGGGCAACATCGCCGCGCGGCGAAACCAGGACCGGGGCACCGGCACCAGCAGGCCCAGGCCACTCATCAACAGCAGCAGGGCCAACAGCAGCCGCAGGGGAAGACGAATGTGCAGGTCAACAAAGCCAGCCCCCGAAGCCACCCCACTGCCTTCGACCATCAGGTCAAAGGGACTGAGGCCGTAACTCAGGGCCGCCATCAGGGCCAAGACCGCCAACTGCGGTTGCAGCACCCGTTGCTGCTCGCGGCTCAACCCTGGAAAGCGCAGATCGGTGAGTGAGGTCCCTTCCGAGAAGGTCAGCCAGAGGCAGCCGACAAATCCAATCAGGACCTGGGCGATCACCAGGCTGACCAGCAGGTGCAGGGCCGGCAGGCGCAGCACCGTGAAGCTCAGGTCAAAGCCCGTCAGCGGGTCGGCCTCGCCAAAGGGAACGGCCAGCAGACCCGGCAGCCAGAGGCTCCAACCACGGGCGCAGGCCGTGGCCGAGCCGGCCAGGGCGGCCGCCAGGCTGATCCGCAGGGTGCTGTAGGGCCACCGCAGCAGACAGGGGAGCAGGACCACCGCCAGGCCGAGCACCAGTGCTGGCGGCAGATCCGCCAGGACCGAGAGGCCGGTGATGACCTCACCGCCAAAGGGATCCAGGATCAGGCCCCGGGCCTGCAGGAAGAGATAGCTCAGGCCCATCACCAGCAGCAGGAGCAGGCCGGTCAAGACCGCCACCAGCGGACCGCTGGCGAGGGGCGCCAAGGGGCGTTCCCGCAGCTGCTTGCGCGGGGCCTCCTGCCTCAGGCGCCAACAACGGCGCAGCTGCTGCAGCTGGAGCGGCAGGCCCAACCCCAGGACCAGGGCAAAGGCCAGGCACTGAAACAACCAGCGGCGCAGCACCACCGTGAGGGCATCGAACTGCGCAAACCACTGCGCCTCGATCACCAGGCGCGGCAGAAGCACCAACAAACCCAGCACCAGGGCAGCACTGGCCAGCCAGCGCAACAGCCGCTTGAGGCCTTGAACCGATACCTGCACAAGCCGAGCCGATCCCTGGCCGAGACTAGGCAGCACAACCGGCCGGTCAAGCCGCCACGGGGGATCTCAAGACAAACCTGGAGATACCCGATCCTGCGGGTCGGGTTTAAACCTGCCGGTGAATTGGCGCTGCTAATTTCGTCCCAACGTTCAGGATCTGAACTTGACCGCAACCCTTTCCCGCTCCAGCGTTGGGCCGACCTTCACCGGACTGCGCTGCAAGGAATGCGGCCAGGCCTATGACCCTGGGGCACGTCACGTCTGTGAGGACGTCTGCTTCGGTCCCCTCGAGGTGGTCTACGACTACGAGGCGATCCGCAACCGTGTCAGCCGCGCCACCATCGAAGCCGGTCCGGCCTCCATCTGGCGCTACCGCGATTTCCTGCCGATCGAAGGGGATCCGATCGATGTCGGCACCGGCTTCACCCCCCTGCTGAAGGCCGACAACCTGGCCAAGCGCCTGGGCCTCAAGAGCCTCTATATCAAGAACGACGGCGTCAACATGCCGACCCTGTCCTTCAAGGACCGGGTGGTTTCAGTGGCCCTGACCCGTGCCCGCGAGCTGGGCTTTAAGACCGTCAGCTGCGCCTCCACCGGCAACCTCGCCAACTCCACCGCCGCCATTGCCGCCCACGCCGGACTGGAGTGCTGCGTCTTCATCCCCAGCGACCTGGAGCTGGGCAAGGTGCTGGGCACCTTGATCTACAACCCCACCCTGATGGCGGTGAAGGGCAACTACGACCAGGTGAATCGCCTCTGCTCCGAGGTGGCCAACACCTACGGCTGGGGCTTCGTCAACATCAACCTGCGCCCCTACTACTCCGAAGGCTCCAAGACCCTCGGCTACGAAGTGATCGAGCAGTTGGGCTGGGAACTGCCCGACCACATCGTCGCGCCCCTGGCCTCCGGCTCCCTCTTCACGAAGATCCGCAAGGGATTCGACGAATTCATCAAGTGCGGACTGGTGGAGGAGAAGGCCGTGCGCTTCAGCGGCGCCCAGGCCGAGGGTTGCAACCCCATCGCCACCGCCTTCCGCGAGGGCCGCGACTTCATCACCCCGGTGAAGCCCAACACCATCGCCAAGTCGATCGCCATCGGCAACCCGGCCGATGGCCCCTATGCCATTGACATTGCCAACCGCACGGGCGGCAACATCACCGACGTCAACGACACCGAGATCGTTGAAGGCATCAAGCTCCTGGCTGAAACCGAGGGCGTCTTCACCGAAACCGCAGGCGGCACCACCATCGCCGTCCTGAAGAAGCTGGTGGAGCAGGGCAAGATCAACCCTGAAGAGCGCACCGTGGCCTACATCACTGGCAACGGCCTCAAAACCACCGAGGCCGTGGTGGATGCCATTGGCAAGCCCTACACGATCGAGGCACAACTCGACGCCTTCAACACCGCTTGGAAGCAAGCCCAGGCCGATCAAGCGCAGGCCTGATCACGACCGACCGCCAGTCCACACCCTTCCACTCCCCGCCATGCCCGTTCAGGTCCTGATCCCGACCCCCCTTCAGAAGTTCACCAACGATGAGGCCAGCGTCTCCCTGGACGCCTCCAGCGTCGATGGCCTGATTGACGCGCTCGATGGCCGTTACCCCGGTCTCAAGGGACGCCTCTGTGATGAGGCCGGCAAACTGCGCCGCTTCCTGAACGTTTACGTGAACAGCGAGGATATTCGCTTCCTCGAGAACCAAACCACCCCCCTCAAGGATGGGGACGAAGTCAGCATCGTTCCCGCCGTCGCTGGGGGCTGATCCTGCGCTGTAGCGATTCCTGCAGCAGCCAGCCACTCATGCATGCAGGCTCGCCCCAGAGCCACCTCTCCCTGGACCTGGTGTCACCCGATGACTCAAACCCCCGATCGTCCATCAGCGGATCTTCGGCTCAGCGTCCAGGCTGAGGCCAACCAAAACTCGCCTGTGGCCGACAAGGCCCTGCTGTTTGATTACCGACAGGCGGCCAATCCGATCCGCAGGGGTCTCACCGAACCGATCCCCTATCGCAGCTGGGGGCCTGAACTCCACGGCAGCGGTCCCAGTGGAATCATTCCGCTGGACCTCAGCGCTGAATTAGGCACCACCGGCCCAGCCACCAGCCCCGGCCTCGCAGCCCACTTCATCCGCATCGAAGCTGGAGAGGGCGTCCGTGCCGCGGCAAGCGCCACCAGTTCCCTCTTCTTTGTGCTCTCCGGCACGGGCGTCTGCCATGGCCGTGAGGCCGAGCAGGACACCAGCATCCACTGGAGCGAGGGCGATCTGTTCGTGCTGCCCTCAGGCGGCACCCCGCTGCTTGAGGCCAGCAGCACCAGCGTTCTCTACTGGGTGCATGACGCCCCCCTACTGAGCTACCTGGGGGTCGTGCCCAGCCAGCCGCGCTTCGAAGCCACCCACTACCGCGCCGAATGGCTGCGCTCTGAGCTGCTCAAACTGGCTCAGCAACCGGGGAGCGCGAGCAGCAACCGCATCAGCCTGCTGCTGGCCAACCGCGATCTACCCAGCACCCGCACGGTCACCCATGTGCTCTGGGCGATGTACGGCATCGTTCCTGACGGGGCAACCCAAGCGCCCCACCGCCATCAATCGGTGGCCCTGGATCTGATCATCGATTGCCAGCCTGGGGTCTACACCCTGGTGGGTACCGACCTCAACGCCGATGGCACCATCCGCAATCCCGAGCGGATCGACTGGCAGGCCGGTGGTGCCTTCATCACCCCACCGGGCTACTGGCATTCCCATGTGAATGGAAGCGGTCAGCCCGCCTACCTGCTGCCGATTCAGGACGCCGGCCTACAGACCTACCTGCGCAGCCTCGATATTCGCTTCGCCTAGCTCGCCGGCGCGCTCGACCACGGCGCGGAACTCAGGCCCCTCGATGGTTTCGCGCTCGATCAGCAGATTGACCAACTCGTCCATCAGTTCCCGGCGGCACTCCAGCAAGGAGACCGCCTGGCTGAGGGCGCGGCGGGCCAGCTGCTGCACCTCGGCGTCAATGCGGTTCCCGGTTTTCTGGGAGTGATGGGGTTCTGAGCGCAACCAATCCCGACCGAGGAACACCTCTGAGCCCTCGCCCTCCAGGGATAGGGGGCCCAGGGCCGAGAAGCCATAGCGCGTCACCATCTCCCGGGCGATTCGGCTGACCATCTCCAGGTCACTCGAGGCGCCCTGGGTGATTTCGCTCGGTCCGAAGACCACCAATTCAGCTGCACGGCCGCCCATGGCCATCACCATCCGCGCCTCCAGGTAGGCCTTGCTGATCAGGCCCGAATCCAGGACCTCCTCGTCGGGCATCGTGCGGGCAAAACCACCGACTCCGCCGGAGCGGGGAAGCAGGGTCACCTTGTCGAGGTCGTCCGACTTCGGCAGCAGGGTGGCCAGCAGGGCGTGGCCAATTTCGTGATAAGCAATCAGGCGCTTCTTGGCGTTGTCCTGAAGCGGCGCGGCCGTGAGACCCATCGTGATGCGCTCAAGGGCATCGCTGATGGCCTCATCGTTGATGCTCTGCCGCTCGCGCCGCGCCGTCAGGATCGCCGCCTCGTTGAGCAGGTTCGACAGGTCAGCCCCGGAGAA
>NZ_JAFMKL010000111.1:0-5328 GCF_017852955.1 Vulcanococcus sp. DEBay_Sum22DG08_74 | reverse complement strand
CAGCGGGCCGGCCTGGGGGGCCCGTCGTGCGAAGGCCTTTTCGAGGGGCTGCAGCAACTGATGCTCACGCCCCTGGGCGGTCCCCTGGGCGCCTGCCGGCTGGGGGACCTGAAGGCCGGGTCTTGGCTCAATGAGATGAACTTCGATCTCCCCTTAGCGACCGGAGAAGGGGAGGTCCGTCTGGTGCGCAGCAGCGGCCTGGCCCAGGCCTTCGCCAGTCACCCCGGCGGCCGCTTTGGAGGGAGCTATGCCAAAACGCTGCAGACCCTCGAGGTGGCCAGCCGAGGCTTCCTGACCGGCTCGATCGACCTGCTCTTCTGCTGGGAGGGCCGCTGGTGGGTGACGGACTGGAAGAGCAATTGGCTCGGTCAGCGCGATCGTCTCGGCAGCGTCACCCATTGCGGCCCCAACGACTACCTCGAGCCGGCGATGGAGACCCTGATGGCGAGCAGCCACTACCCGCTGCAGGCCCACCTGTACCTGGTGGCCCTGCACCGCTACCTGCTCTGGCGGCTACCGAACTACGACCCCGCCCAACACCTGGGGGGCTACGCCTACGTCTTCCTGCGGGGGGTGCCCGGTCCCACCCCCGATCCCACGGCCCCGACGCCAGGGGTGCTGGTGGATCAACCCAGCCTCGATCGGGTCCTCGCCCTTGATGCCCTGCTGAGGGAGGGCCAACCATGAGCACCCTGAGCGCCGCAGTGCTCGACAGCCTCCAGCGGCTGCTGCCGCCCCAGCGCGGCAGTGCCCTGCTGCAGCCCATGGTGCAGGCCTTAATCGAGGCGCTCGAACAAGGCGAGCTGGGGCTTGATCTACGGGGCCCGCAGCCCGATGGAGTCCCCCCTGAGGACTGGCCCGCTGCTGCGGTCTCGGCCCTGGAGGAGGCCGGCTGGCTCGCGGGCCCGGAAGCACCGATCGTTCAAGACGGACTGGTGCTGCGCTGGAGACGCTGGCATGAGCAACTCCAGCAGTGCCTCAGCGCTCTGGAGCAGCGCGCCCAACGCCGGCGCCCCCTGCAGGAAAGCGAGCGGAAAGCGGCCCTGGCCGCGGCGGCGCAAGCGGGCCTGGACCCCCGCCAATGCCAAGCCGTCTCAGCGGCCCTGGGCCAGGACCTGGTGCTGCTCACCGGCGGCCCGGGCACCGGCAAGACCTCGACTGTCGTGCAGATGTTGGCCGCCTGCCTGCACCAGACACCGTCGCTGCGGATTCACCTGGCGGCACCAACGGGGAAAGCTGCAGCCCGCCTGGCGAGCTCCGTCAGTCACGGCAGCCAGGGTCTCGATCCAACGCTTCAGAGCCTCCCCAGCAGCACCCTGCACCGTCTGCTGGAGGCCCAGGGGGAGCTGCGCTTTGGCCGCAATCGCCGCCATCCCCTGGAGCTGGATCTACTGGTGGTCGATGAACTGTCGATGGTGGATTTGCCGCTGATGGCGGCTCTGCTGGAGGCCTTGCCGGCGGAGGCGCGACTGCTGCTCGTCGGCGACGCCAACCAACTGCCGCCCGTTGGAACTGGAGCCGTGCTCGAAGAGCTCTGCCGGCCGGAGCGACTCAGCCTGCTGGGGGCAGCCGCCGTCGAACTGCGCACCACCTACCGCAACGACGGCGCGATCGCCGAGCTGGCCGAGCAACTCCGGCAACAGCCGAATGCAGTGCAGGGGGACCTGCTCGCCGCCCTGCAACCCAGCCTCCAGGCCCTGACCGCCAGCGACAACGTGAGCTGGCTCGAGGCCTCCAGCCGCAGCCTGCCAACACCCCTGCTGGAGGCGCTGCAACAGCACGCCGCGGCCCTGCGTCAACGCTGCCAAGCCCTGGAGTGGCAAGGGGGAAGACCCAGCAGCGAACAAAGCGACGCCCTGCTGGCCCAACTGGAGGAACTGGTGGTGCTCAGTCCCCTCCGCCTCGGGCCCTGGGGGGTGGAGGCGGTGCACCGCGCCCTGCTGGGCGACCTCGCCAAAAGCGGTCCCCTGCACTGGCCCCCAGGCACCCCAGTCCTCAATCGCCTCAACCGCGCCGACCAAGGCCTTGCCAATGGCGACATCGGTGTCGTCGTTCAACACCACTCGGAGCGCCGGGTCTTGATGCCGGGCCAGCGGCTCCTGCACCCGGCGCAGCTCAGTGGAGCGGAGCCGGCCTTTGCGCTGACGGTGCATAAGTCCCAGGGCAGCCAATACAGAACCGTGCTGTTCCTGCTGCCGGCGAACCGGGCTCTGGATCCGCGCCTGATCTACACCGGCCTGACCCGCGCGCAACGGCAGGCCACCTTGATCACACCGGTAGGCGCAGCCAAGAAACCGACCTAGCCTGCGCCCATGGCGGAGCCAGGCATCGTTCAGCGGCCTTGGGGCTGGTTCGAAACCATCGGTTCCGGTGATGGGTACCTGGTGAAACGGCTCTGCATCCAGGCCGGCCACCGCCTCAGCCTGCAGCGCCACCAACACCGGCTGGAGCACTGGATCGTGGTCAGTGGTTCCGGTCAGCTGGAATGCGATGGAACCTCAATCGAGGCGGAGGCCGGCACCACCCTGCTGGTGCCCTGCGGTGCGGTGCACCGGGCTGCCGCAACGGATGAGAACCTGCTGATCGTTGAAGTCCAGCGGGGCGAACACCTCAGCGAAGAGGACATTGAGCGCCTCGCTGACGACTACCAAAGGGTCAAGTGTTAGGTTGATTCTTCACCCTTTGTGAAGGGCAAGGCAGTTTCTTCAACGGGTGTCTGCCGGCCTGTCGACGAAGGATTCAGGCCCAGACCAACTTTGACCAATACCTCTCTCGAGAGCGCTACCAGCTCTGTGGATCTCAGCGCGCTCGATTTGGCTAGCAGCCAGGACAGCGCCCCGAGCGAAAGCATCGAAATCACCACGGCAGAACCCAGTCAGAAGACTGGATTTGCAGCGTTTGGCTTCTCTCCCGAAATCCTCGAGGCCCTCGAGGAGATCGGCTACAGCGAACCCTCCCCGATCCAAGCGGCCGCCATCCCCGAGCTGATGCTCGGCCGCGACCTGGTGGGCCAAGCCCAGACCGGTACGGGCAAAACCGCCGCCTTCGCCCTGCCGATGCTGGCGGCTCTGGATGAGACCCAACGCACCCCCCAGGTGCTGGTGCTGACCCCCACCCGCGAGCTGGCCATCCAGGTGGCTGACTCCTTTAAGAGCTACGCCACCAAGCTGCCCCATCTGCGGGTGCTGCCGGTCTATGGCGGATCGGACTTCCGCGATCAAATCCACAAGCTCAAGCGCGGGGTTCAGGTCGTGGTCGGCACCCCTGGCCGGGTGATGGATCACATGCGCCAGGGCACCCTCGATGTCTCCGGGCTGCGCAGCCTGGTGCTGGACGAGGCCGACGAGATGCTGCGCATGGGCTTCATCGACGACGTCGAGTGGGTCCTGAGCCAACTGCCTGAGAAGCGTCAGGTCGTCCTCTTCTCGGCCACGATGCCCAGCGAGATCCGCCGGATCTCCCATCAGTACCTCAACAGCCCCGCTGAGATCACGATCAAGACCAAAGGGTCGGATTCCAGCCGCATTCAGCAGCGCTTCATCACCGTCAACGGTCCGATGAAGCTCGAGGCCCTGAGCCGGGTGCTCGAGGCCGAGACCAAAGAAGGCGTCATCATCTTTGCCCGCACCAAGGCGATCACGGTCACCGTGGCCGAAGCCTTGGAAGCCAAGGGCTATGGCGTCGCGGTCCTCAACGGTGATGTGGCCCAGAGCCAACGGGAGCGCACGATTGAGCGCCTGAAGAACGGCACCGTGGATGTGCTGGTGGCCACCGATGTGGCGGCCCGCGGCCTGGATGTGGACCGGATCAGCCTGGTCATTAACTACGACATCCCCTTCGACTCCGAGGCCTACGTCCACCGCATCGGCCGCACCGGCCGTGCTGGCCGCACCGGCAACGCGATCCTGTTCGTGACGCCGCGCGAGCGCCGCTTCATCACCGGGCTTGAGCGCGCCGTGGGTCGCCCCATCGAACCGATGGAGATCCCCACCAACGCGAGCATCAACCAGAGCCGCCTGGATCGCCTGCGCGAGCGCCTGAGCGAAACCGTGAAAGGGCTCAACAGCGAAGAGACCAGCAACCTCAGCGAACAGCAGGCCCTGCTCTCAGAAATCATCAAGCGGGTCGGCCAGGAAAGCGAGGTCGCCCCAGAGCAACTGGCCTTGGCAGCCCTGCAGATGGCCGTCGGCGATCAGCCCCTGCTGGTCCATGACGATGAGAACTGGATCCGCCAGCAGCCCCAGTCCCGTGATGGACGCCGCAACGACCGCTTCGGCGATCGTGACCGCGGTCCCCGCAACGCCCCCGGAGCCCGCCGCGGCCCCCGCGAGCAATCGGGTCCTCCGGAAGATCACATGGATCGCTTCCGGATCGAGGTGGGCTGGCGCGACCGGATCAAGCCCGGAAACATCGTCGGTGCCATTGCCAACGAGTCCGGCCTAAACGGCCGCAGCATTGGCCGGATTCAAATCTTTGACAGCCACAGCCTGGTGGACCTGCCCAAGGGCATGCCCGAGGACGTCTTCCACAACTTGAAGCGTCTAAAAGTCTTGAATCGCGAACTTCAGATCTCTCGCGTTCAGGGCTAGTTCAAGCCCGCAGGCGGGCCTCAGGCACAGAGGCCCGTCACCGATTCAGTGGAGAGCGCGGTCAGCTCAGCCAGGCCCATGCTCTCCACGGCAACGACCAAAGACGGCTGCACCTCTTCGGTTTCGATCGCCACAAGGGTCTGAAACAGATCAAAGCGATCCTGGGGGGCGAGCTCCCCGGTCTTGCTCCAAGCCAAACTCCAGGGCACAGGTGCCGTCATCAGGCGCTCCCGATAGCGGGTGTTCATTTGCTGACAATGGGACATTAATCGGGGATCAACCCGTTTCTTTTGATTCCCTTCGGTCTTGCTTTAAGCCTCGTTACCGCCCAGACCCAAAGAAATCACTGGGACCTCGGAGCTGTAGGCTAACCCTGATTCCCAAAGCTTCCAGGCTCCACACGGAACCCCACAGCATCAACGAATCAGTTTTCAGGTTCCGTCTAAGGAATGACCATTTACGTTGGAAACCTCTCGTTCCAAGCTGAACAAGAGGATTTGCTTGACCTGTTCAGCCAGTACGGCGAGGTCAGCAAGTGCAGCCTGCCTCTCGATCGTGAGACTGGCCGCAAGCGCGGCTTCGCTTTCGTCGAAATGGCGAACGATGCTGACGAACAGAAAGCCATCGACGATCTTCAGAACGTCGAGTGGATGGGTCGCATGATCCGCGTCAACAAAGCAACCCCCCGTGAAGGCGGCGGCGGTGGCGGCGGTCGCGGCGGCTACGGCGGCGGCGGCGG
>NZ_JAFMKL010000110.1:0-5361 GCF_017852955.1 Vulcanococcus sp. DEBay_Sum22DG08_74 | reverse complement strand
CGGGAATCGAACCCGCATCATCAGCTTGGAAGGCTGAGGTTTTACCACTAAACTAAGCCCGCAGCAGTACAAACGCACTAGGAGCGTTCGGTGCTGAACGCCAGCGGATCGGGTTTCGCGCTGACTAGAGCATTATGACCTGCGTTCGGGACAGCGTCCTTGGCCGCCACGCCTCAAGCCCCTAGCGATGCCGTTGATCTGCGGGGCAGACCACGTCAACGCTTGCTCTGGGCCTATGGCCTCGGGGACGTCGGCACGGGCATGGGCGCCTCCCTGATTGGCTTCTATCTACTGCGCTTCTACGTCGCCGCGGGTCTTCCCCCCTGGCTCGCCGGCCTGGCCTATGGGCTCGGGCGGCTTTGGGATGCCGTCAATGACCCGATCGTCGGCTGGCTCAGCGACAAGACCGTCAACACCAAACTCGGCCCACGTCTCCCCTGGATCCTCTGGAGCGCCGTTCCCCTGGGTGCCTCCATGGCACTGATGTGGTGGCTGCCCCCCTGGGACAACATCTGGACCAAGTTCTGGGTCTTTTTGGTGGTCTCCGTAGTCGCCAACAGCCTCTACACCTGCGTCAATCTCCCCTACACAGCCCTTGCGGCCGAACTAACCACCGACGTCGGACTGCGGACCCGGCTGAACACCTCCCGCTTCACCGGCTCGATCCTGGCCACGATCACCGCGGCCCTGCTGGCGGGGGTGCTGGTGAGCGATCTTCGTGATCCCTCCACCTATCTGCCGGTTGGCCTGGTCTCGGGCGTGATCATCAGCCTCTCGGGCCTGCTCTGCGGTTGGGGCCTGCTGCCGGCCGCCCGCAATTGCCAACGGCCTGAACCCACCCCCGGAACCACCCGCAAGTTGCTGCGGCGGGTGGCCCAGAACGGCCGCTTCTTAATGGTGCTGGCCCTCTATCTGCTGCTCTGGTGCTCCCTGCAGCTGATGCAGGCCGTCTCACTCTTCTTCCTTCCGGTCGTGCTCCAGGTGCCCGAGGGGCTGAGCAAATTGATCCTGTTGCCCTTCCTGCTCAGCTCCCTTGGGGGGCTCTGGCTCTGGAACAACGTCTCCCATCGGGCCGGACGCCTTCAGGCCCTGCGCCAGGGGGGGCTGCTCTGGATCATCGGCTGCCTTCTGGTGATGGTGCTCCAGCCCCTGAACAGCAGCCTGCCCCTGCTGGCCACCGGCAACCTGCTGAAGCTGGTCCTGCTGGTGGTCACCATCGTTTTGGCCGGCATCGGCGCCTCGACGGCCTATCTCATTCCCTGGTCGCTGCTGCCCGATGCCATCGACGCGGACCCGGAGAAGCCCGCCGGGCAGTACAGCGCCTGGATGGTCCTGGCCCAAAAGGTCTGCATCAGCGTCGTCATTGCCCTGTTGGGCATGGTCCTCAGCGCCAGCGGTTACGACGAAGCCCTCGCCAACACCGCCCAACCAGCCAGCGCCCTAGTGGCGATCCGGCTGTGCATGGGCATCATTCCCGCAGTGTTGGTGGTTCTTGGGCTAGTGGTGACGCGCCGCTGGCCCGAGAGGGGCCTGCATCTTCAAGCCAGCTAGCCACCCCATCGCATGCCTGCCCGCCGCCTTCCCGCCTGGCTTCGCCCCCGCTGGCTGACCCGCTTGGGGGAAAGCCTGCTGATTGGCGGTCAAGCCGTCTCGGCCCTGGCCAAGGGCCAGATCAACCCGAATGACCTCATCGCCGAATTGATGGAGGCCGGTCCCGGCAGCTTCCTGATCATCCTGATCACCGGCCTGGCGGCAGGCACGGTGTTCAACATCCAGGCCGCCTCGGAGCTGGTCAAGCAGGGCGCGGGATCAACCGTGGGCGGGATCCTGGCCCTGGGACTGGCCCGTGAAATCGCACCGATCCTCACCGCCACCCTGGTGACCGGAAAGGTGGCCACGGCCTATGCCGCCCAACTGGGGACCATGAAGGTCACCGAACAGATCGACGCGATCACGATGCTGCGCACCGACCCGGTCCAGTACCTCGTCGTCCCGCGTCTGCTGGCCATGGTTGTCATGACCCCTGTCCAATGCCTCGCCTTCTTCGGGGTGGCGATCTGGTCGGGTCAAGTCAGCAGCGCCATCCTCTACAACATCCCGCCGGATGTCTTTTGGACCTCCGTGCGCGGCTGGATGCAGCCCTCGGACCTGCCGGCGATGCTGCTGAAGGCCGGTGTCTTCGGCCTTCAAATTGCTGTGATCGCTTGCGGCTGGGGCCTCACGACCAGGGGCGGCCCCAAGGAAGTCGGCACCAGCACCACTGGCGCCGTGGTGATGATCCTGGTGACCGTGTCCTTGATGGATGTGGTCCTGACCCAATTGCTCTTCGGTTCATGAGTCCTGCAACCGTGACTGGATCCGGTCCGAACCCTGATCAGGGCACGATCCTGGCCCCGCGGATCTGGGTGCCCCTGGGGGTCCTGCTGCTGGGCTTGGCCTGCCTGCTGCTCAACGTTTGGGCCGCCGCGCTGGTCAGCGTCTTTGGCCTGTTCCTGCTGGTCCAGAGCCAGATCCTGCGCCTGCAGTTCTGCGCTGAGGCCCTGATCGTCTGGCGGGGCGAGAGCGTCCTGCGCCGCTTCCCCTACAGCGAATGGCTCAATTGGACGGTGTTCTGGGGGCCATTCCCTGTGCTGTTCTATTTCCGTGAACAGCAGAGCATTCACTTCCTACCCGTGTTGTTTGATGCCAACAGCCTGCGCGAGCAGCTCAACCGCCACGTGAGCGCCCAGCCATGAGCGACGACGCCACCAACACAACACAACCGGACGACTGGACGGCCCTAGCCACCAGCGAACTGCGGCAGCAGCGCGATGCCCTGCAGCAGGAGATCAGCGAGCTGAGCAGCCGCCGGGATCAACTGCAGCAGGAGATCCAAAGCAGCTTTGCCGGCCAATCCGACTCCATCGCCCGGCGGGTGAAGGGGTTCCAGGACTATCTGGTGGGAGCCCTCCAGGAACTGGCGGTCTCCGCCGAACAGATGGAGCTGGTGGTCCAGCCCCTGGTGGTCCAGCCCTCTCCCTTGGATCAAGCCGCCGCAGCCGAAGCCCAAGCCACAGCGGCGGCTGAGATCCCTGCTCCGGCACCGGCGGGGCTGTTCAGCAATGACGAAGCGCTGATTCGCGATCGCCTCGAGAGCTTCCAAGGCCAGGCCGACTTCTACGCCGATCCCTGGAAACTGCGCCGGAGCCTGGAGCCCGGCGGCGCGGCCCTGTTGGAGGACTGGTTCCTGGCCCAAGGGGGCCGCGGAGCCCAACCCAGCTGCGGCAGCCGCAACCGCAATACCCTGACCACCGCCGCCGCCATCTCGATCCTGGGCGAGCTCTACGGCGAGCGCTTCCAGACCTTGGTGCTGGCGGGGATGCCCGAGCGCCTCGGGGAATGGCGCCGGGGCCTGCAGGATTGCCTGGGCCTGAACCGCGAAGACTTTGGGCCCAGCAGCGGCATTGTTCTCTTCGAGCGCGCCGATGCCCTGATCGAACGGGCCGACCGCCTGGAGGAGCGCGGCGAACTCCCCTTCATCGTGGTGGACGCGGCCGAGCCGGCCGTCGAGGTGCCGATCTTGCAATTCCCGGTCTGGCTGGCCTTTGCCGGCAGCCCCACCGAGCTCGCCCTGGAGGATGACCTGCTGTGACCGACTTCGTGATCGCGCCTCTGCTCACCCTGGTTCTGGCCTACCTCTTGGGCTCGTTCCCCAGTGGCTACCTGGCGGGGCGTTGGCTCAAGGGAGTCGACATCCGCACCCTGGGATCCGGCTCCACCGGCGCCACCAACGTCCTACGCCAAATCGGCAAGGGCCCCGCCTTGGTGGTGTTCCTGATCGATGTGCTGAAGGGCACCGCCGCGGTGCTCCTGGCCAAAGCCCTACTCCAGCCCGATGGCACCAACGCCCTGAGTGATTGGTGGGTGGTCGCCTCCGGTTTAGCGGCGTTGGCCGGCCACATCTGGCCCATCTGGCTGGGCTGGCGTGGGGGTAAGGCCGTTGCGACTGGATTGGGGATGCTGCTGGGCCTGGCCTGGCCCGTCGGCCTGGCCACCTTCGGGGTCTTCCTGACGGTGATCAGCGTCAGCCGCATCGTCTCCCTCTCGAGCGTGCTCGCCGCCCTGAGCCTGCCTCTGCTGATGCTGGCGCGCTTCGCCTCCCTGGGAGAGGCGATCCGTCCGGCCTACCTGAGCCTCTCGATCGTCGCGGCCGTACTGGTGATCTGGAGGCACCGCAGCAACCTGAGCCGGATCGCTGCGGGCACCGAGCCCCGCCTGGGGGACAAGAAAAAAGAGGCCTAACCGAGCGCGCGGCTGCGCTCTGCGGCGGCCACGACAGCCTCAATCAAGGCCGAACGCAGCCCCGCTTGCTCGAGGGCGCGGACCCCGGCAATGGTGGTGCCGCCCGGGCTGGTCACCATGTCCTTGAGCTGGGCGGGATGCAACTGCTGCTCATGCAACAGCGCGGCGGTCCCCGCCAAGGTGCGATGGGCCAGGTGCAGAGCTTGCGCCCGCGGCAGGCCGGAGGCCACCGCCCCATCCGCCATGGCTTCAGCCACCAAGGCCACAAACGCGGGTCCCGATGAGGTCAGCGCGAGGAAAGCATCGAGCTGCGTTTCAGGCAGCTCCAGCACCTCACCCACCTGGGCAAACAACTCCAGCAGCCAATCCTTCTGCTCGGCCTCAAGACCCTCGCCCCAGGCCAAGGCCGTCAGGCCAGCGCGCACCAGGCAGGGGGTGTTGGGAACGGAGCGCACCACACGCCAGCCGGGGAACAGGCGCTGCAAACGCTCGAGCTTCACCCCCGCCAACACGGAAATCAGCAGCGGCGATACACCGGGAGCGGGGGCTGGAGCCGCGGCTGCCACGGCCTCGAGCTGCTGAGGCTTCACCGCCAGCATCACAACCGGAGCCGCCCAGGCTTCACGGCCATCGACGCTCACCGAAAGGCCCGCGTGCTCAGTCTGTAGACGGTGGGCCGAGGCCTGGGAGGCGACGACGGCGCGCACCGAAGCACGCTGCACCAGGCCGCTCTCCAGCCACGGAAATAGCAAAGCCTGGGCCATGCGGCCCAGGCCAATCACCCCGAAGGTCGAGGGGGAGGTGAGGCTCAACCGACGTTCGCGCCGTACTCACGGCCCCAGGCGGGGGTGGGGGCGATGTCCTGCTGGGGCTCATCAACGCTCTCGCGGTGAGCCACGGTGGGGGCAGAGGCCTCTTCACTGCCGGCGCTGGTGACGGTGACGCAGCTCGGGGCAAACAGGAAGATGCTCTCGCCGACACGCTCTTGGTGTCCGTCGATGGCGAAGGTGCCGCCGGCCACGAAGTCAACGGCGCGCTGAGCCTGATCGGGCTCCATCATCGTGAGGTTGAGGATCACGG
>NZ_JAFMKL010000109.1:0-5363 GCF_017852955.1 Vulcanococcus sp. DEBay_Sum22DG08_74 | reverse complement strand
GGAATGGCGGGACCAAAACCCGCTGCCTTACCACTTGGCGACGGCCCAACGCGCTGCTTGCGAACCCCCAGGAACTGGCGGTGTCATCAGCACTCAGATAGTTACCCACAACGGGTCGACCTTCGTCAATCTCACTGGGCCATCTCGGCCGAGTGGCTCAGCGGGGGAAGAGCCGTAGGCGCAGCTGGCTGCCACTGCCGAACTCGGCGGAAGTCAGTTGGTAGCGGGCCGCCAGTTCCGCTTGCATCCGCCGGATGGCCTCGGTGCGGGGCAGTAACTCCACCGGCTGCCCCTGGGGCAGGACGACCTGCTCGACGGCCAGGCGGCATTCCTCGAGGGCTTCGAGCGCATCGTCTCTGGAGCTGGCGGCTGCGGGGCGTGCCGCGGCATTGGTGGCCTCTGGGCGATCCTCTCGGCGCTGCAGCAGCCTCTCCAGGCCCCGTTGAATCTGGGGCAGGGTGTCGGCCTTGATCACAAGGATCGGCAGGCCTGCATCCTGGGCTCGCCGGCGCAGCTCAGGGCGCTGGCCCAGTTGTTGCCGCGCCGCCAGAACGACGTCGGCCTCCTCCACCGCTTCGACCAATTGCACGGGGAGACGCCGGCTGCGGATGGCCTGGTCAATCAGGGGTTCGCTCAGCCCTGCATTGAACAGATGCAGGGGTGCGCTTGGCGTCTCGGTTGGCGGGCTCGCTTCCGGATCCGGGAGGGGACGCAGGGCGAGGTTGGGCTGCGCTGAGACTCCAGCTGGTTCCTGGATGCGCCGAACCGGTGCGGCGGCGGGGGACGGCCGGGGGCTGGCCTTGGGCGCCAGCGGCTCACTCAGCTGCAAGCGCCCCTGGTCATCGAGCTGCCGGACCTGGGGCCGCGGCAGTTGACCGCGTAGCAGGAGGTCCACCGTGCGGGCGACGTCGCGATGCACGAGCCAGCGGTCGCGGCTGTGCATTTCCACCGCCATGGGGAAGGTGGGTTCGGCGGCGCGCTCGAGGACGGTCTTTTGCGTCCGTCGCCGCCGGGCCTCCTCGTCGCCGAGGGTGACGGATTCGATGCCCCCCACCAGGTCGCTGAGGGTGGGGTTTTTGACCAGATTGGCGAGCTCGTTGCCGTGGGCCGTGGCCACCAGCATCACGCCCCTCTCGGCGATGGTGCGCGCCGCCTGGGCCTCCAGCTCCGTGCCGATCTCATCGATCACGATGACCTCGGGCATGTGGTTCTCCACCGCCTCGATCATCACCTGGTGCTGCAGCTCCGGCCGGGTGACTTGCATGCGCCGGGCCCGGCCGATGGCGGGGTGAGGGATGTCCCCGTCGCCTGCAATTTCGTTGCTGGTGTCGATCACGACCACCCGCTTGTCCAGCTCATCGGCCAGAACTCGCGCAATCTCTCGAAGGGCGGTTGTTTTGCCGACGCCTGGGCGCCCCATCAGCAGGAGCGACTGACCGGAATCCATCAGGTCCCGGACCATGGCCACGGTGCCGAAGACCGCTCGGCCGACCCGGCAGGTCAGGCCGACGACGTCGCCGCTGCGGTTGCGAATGGCGCTGATGCGGTGCAGGGTCCGCTCGATGCCAGCTCGGTTGTCGCCTCCAAAGGTTCCGAGTTGTTCGACTACCGCCGCCAGGTCGCTGCGCTCAATCGGGTTCGCCCCAAGGGGGACGGCACGTCCCGGGTAACGGGCCTCAGGGATCCGGCCGAGATCGAGGACGACCTCAAGCAATTGCTCACGGGCTTCAGCTGAGCCCAGGGCACTGCGCACGGCCTCGGGCAAGACCTCGAGCAGGCGATCGAGGTCGTCCGTGATGCGTTGCGGGCTGATCGGTGCTGAAGCCATGGGGGCGTTCTAGCGATTAGCGCTCCAGCCAGGGTTGGATGAGGGCCATCACGCTGGTGCTGGCGATCGCTTCGAGCTCGGGAATGTCCCTCAGGGGCTGCCCGCGCTCATCGGCTTCCTGCAGCCAGGGTTGCAGCAGGCTGCGGGCCATCCCGCCAAAGGCAACACCGGCTGCCCGGTGGCTGGGGCCCAGGAGCTCAATTGTTTTGCCGTTGGTTCCCCCGGCCAGTTGCAGCGGGCCTGGCGGTGCCCAGGGGGCGATCGCCTCCAGCAATTTCACGGCGGAGCGGGCGGTCCCCACTCCGACATCCCCGCTCATGGGACGACCATCGAGCTGCCAGAGCGGCCGGTAGCCCGCCTGGCGCAGGGCGCCAAAGCGCTGCCAGAGCTCCCTGGCGAGCTCCCGGCTACTCAGGGGTGTGGTCTCCTGGCTGCCGGCGCCCCGCTCGAGTCCGCAGCTGATCGCCAGGCGCTGAAGGGGAACACCGCTGGCCTTGAGCTGGCTCAGGCGGGCTTCGAAGGCGCTCTGCCGTCCCGCCTGGGTGTGCAGTTCAACCGCATCCGGGTTGATGCTCCGGAGGAGTTCGGGGACCGCTTCGGCGCTGAGCCACTGCTGCTGTTCATCGATCAGGCCCAGGGGGCAGGCGGGCAGGCAGCGCCCACAGCCGTAGCAGCGCTCCGCCTGGACGCCGCCGTGATCGCCAATGGCCAAGGCCGGGCAGACCTTTTGGCAGGGCCTGGGACAGTCGCTGGGACAGCGGCTGGGGTCAAAGCTGGCCTTGCGGAAGTGGGGGTCGGCGCCGTCGCTGAGGCTGACCATCAGCCAGGGGCGCTGGGCACCCCGGGCCACAGCCCAGTCCATGCCGCGCCTGGCGGCCTCCGCAACGCCCGTATCGGCGGCAATGTCGATGCAGTGGATGCCCGCTGCGGTGTAGAGCGCGCAGAGGTCTTCGATGGCCGCCAGGTCTTGATTCCCGGCGCCGCAGATCAATTTGACCCAGCGGCCGTTTTGAAGGGCCGCCTCTGGGGTCAAACGGTTGCGGTCAGCACGGAGCTCAGGGGCTGCCATCGCAGGGCACGGGCGCCGCCCATCTCCACGACGATCTTCAGGCGGGGCTCCCGTTGGGTCAGGTTGATCAGCGACTCGAGCTCAGCGGTGGAGAGGACCTGCCCCTCCAGCAGCCAAAGCAGCACAGGGGCGTCGCCCTCAAAGAGGTGTCCCAGTTGTGGGGTGGCCATTTGCACCTCGCCAACGGCCGCGCCGCGGCCAACGCTTTGGTGCCCGAGGTGGGGAGGACGCACGCCGTGGGACTGCAGAAGGAAGGCTTCTGGATCCCCCAGGCCGCGTGCTGAGGTGAGCTGGGCCCGGTAGCCAGCGGCGCGCATCCGGCGCAGCAGCCTGGTCTCGGCGCCACCTTCTAATGGTGCGTAGAGGGCCAAGGCGCCCGCCCGCTCCAGCTCCTGGCGGAAACCGCGGCCGGTGAGCAGCAGGGGCATGGGGGCGGATCAGCGCTTGCGGAAGTCTGGCAGCTGATCGCAGGGGAAGGGTGTTATGCGCTGGGGTATGGTGTTCGCTTGTGCAATTGCAACTGTGCCCGTCCGCTAGCCGGGCCTCCAGGGCAATGCACAAGGTCGCCAGTGGTGGCGGCCTTCCCGGGCCCGTGTGGCTCTTCTGAGTCGCCGGGATACTGCTCAACCTTGAAGACGCCTTTGGCTTCTTCTTCTGAGCAAGTCCCAGCCCCCACTGATTCGAGTCGCTAGCTCCGCCGCATTGGTCCACTGCAGTTCCGGGTTAACCGGAAATTTCAGCTCCATCGGTTTCTTGCGCCACTCGATTCAGTCACGCCACTCCCTGTGAGTGGTGGTCCAGCTGGCGTATCTCCCTCCTTATGTCCATCGGCATTCTTGGGAAGAAACTGGGCATGTCCCAGTTCTTCGACGACGAAGGCAGGGCCATCCCGGTCACCGTGATCGAGGCAGGTCCTTGCCGCATTACCCAACTCAAAACCGACAGCACCGACGGCTACACCGCCGTTCAGCTGGGCTTCGGTGATATCCGCGAAAAGCTCGTCAGCAAGCCCGCTAAGGGCCACCTGGCTAAGTCGGGCGACGAGCTGCTGCGCCACCTGAAGGAATACCGCGTTGACTCCGTCGACGGTCTGGAACTCGGTGGTGACGTCACCGTGGCCGCCTTTGAGGCGGGCCAGAAGGTCGATGTGAGCGGCGACACCATCGGTCGTGGTTTCGCTGGTTACCAGAAGCGCCACGGCTTCAGCCGCGGTCCCATGACCCACGGTTCGAAGAACCACCGCGAGCCTGGCTCCACCGGTGCGGGTACGACCCCCGGCCGCGTGTACCCCGGCAAGCGCATGGCTGGTCGCTACGGCGGCAAGCAAATCACCACCCGCGGCCTCACCATCCTCAAGGTGGATGCTGAGCGCAACCTGCTCGTGGTGAAAGGCTCGGTTCCCGGTAAGCCCGGAGCCCTGCTGAACATCCTCCCCGCTAAGCGGGTGGGCGCCAAAGCCGCGAACTGAGGAGGACAGAGATGGCTAACTGTGTTGTTCGCGACTGGCAAGGCAAAGAGGCCGGCAAGGCCAGCCTTGACCTGAAAGTCGCTAAGGAAAGCTCCGCTAACGATCTGGTGCACCGCGCTGTGGTGCGTCAGCTCGCCCATGCCCGTCAGGGCACGGCCAGCACCCTCACCCGCGCTGAGGTGGCCGGTGGTGGCCGCAAGCCTTACAAGCAGAAGGGCACCGGTCGCGCCCGTCAGGGTTCGATCCGGACCCCCCTGCGTCCCGGCGGTGGTGTGGTGTTCGGGCCGAAGCCCCGCACCTACAACCTTGCGATGAACCGCAAGGAGCGTCGCCTGGCTCTGCGCACTGCGCTGATGAGCCGCGCCGCTGACATCACTGTGGTGAAGGGCTTTGCTTCGGGTCTTGAAACCCCGAAGACCAAAGAAATCACCGCTGCCCTGAGCCGCTTCGGCATCGCCGCTGGCTCCAAGGTGCTGGTGGTGCTGGATGCCCCCAGCGAGGTGGTGCGCCGCTCGGTGCGCAACCTCGAAAAGGTGAAGCTGATCGCCGCAGATCAGCTCAACGTGTTCGACCTGCTCCACGCCAATTCCTTGGTGGTGAGCGAGGAAGCACTCGCGAAGATTCAGGAGGTCTACGGCGATGACTGAACGCTTTCAAGGTCGCCTGGCGGATGTGATCCGTCGGCCCCTGATTACTGAGAAGGCCACCCGCGCCATCGAGCTCAATCAGTACACCTTTGAGGTGGACCATCGGGCTGCCAAGCCCGACATCAAGGCTGCCGTTGAACAACTGTTCGACGTCAAAGTCGTTGGTGTGAGCACCATGAACCCCCCTCGCCGCTCCCGCCGCGTGGGCCGATTCGCCGGCAAGCGTGCCCAGGTGAAGAAGGCTGTGGTTCGCCTTGCCGATGGCAATGCCATCCAGCTGTTCCCTGAAGCCTGAGGGGTCTGAAGAACTATGGGAATCCGTAAGTACCGCCCCATCACCCCCGGCACCCG
>NZ_JAFMKL010000108.1:0-5393 GCF_017852955.1 Vulcanococcus sp. DEBay_Sum22DG08_74 | reverse complement strand
CCTTCAAGCTGCACCTCCACTGGCATGAAGTCGCAGTAGGTGGTGATCAGCGTCCGGATCCGAGCCGGCTCGATGTATTCCTCCTCTTCCTCCATCAGATGGAGGATCACGTCCGTGCCGGGCTCGGAGCGCTCGGCTGCTTCAAGGCTGAAGTTCGGGGAGCCATCACAGCTCCAGCGAACGGCCTCGGACTCTCCCCGGGCGGAGCGGGTCACCAGCTCCACCTGCTTGGCGACCATGAAGCTGCTGTAGAAGCCCAGTCCGAAGTGGCCAATGATCGCGTCGGACTCTTGCTTGTACTTCTCGAGAAAGTCCTCGGCGCTCGAGAAGGCCACCTGGTTGATGTAGCGCTTGACCTCATCGGCGGTCATGCCGATGCCGTTGTCGGAAATGGTGAGGGTCTTGGCTTCGCGGTCGATGCGGATGCTGATCTTCCCCTCCGCTCCCTCGCTGCAGTCGCCAGCCATGGACGCCATGCGGCGCTTGCTGATGGCATCGACGCCATTGCTGACCAGTTCCCGCAGGAACACCTCGTGGCCGCTGTAGACGGCCTTTTTGATGATCGGAAAGATGTTCTCGGTATGGATCTGGATTTGACCCTGTTCCGCCTGAAGCACCACGGCTCTGATCACAACGTGATCACCAGAATCTCCCTAGCGAGGGGCTGACGCCAAGGGGCAGCGGTGGGCAGGAAACCGACCCCCCTGGATCTGCTGCTCACGACCTCGATGCTCAGCCTCTAGCTTCCGACTCGCGTTACGCCTGAGCTCATGTCCAGTCAGTGGGACAACTTCCTGCGCAACCTGGGCGAGTGGCGAGGGACGTTTTGCGGCTTAGCCGCCGATGGATCGATCGCCGACACGACCCCATCGATTTTGCGGTTGGAGGAAGGAGAGGAGGAGCGTTTAGTGCGCTTCAGCCTGCGCCGCTTTGGCCCGGAGGGTTACGACGGTGTCCCTATCCATGAGATGGCGCAGGACTACCGAAACCTCGGCAAACAGGTCGTGTTTTTCGAGAACGGGACGTTCTGCAAGGGCACGTTGCAGGTGTCCCCAGGTGCCGAATTTGGTGGGGAGTTCGGCTTTGTGGATGGCGACCGGCGCCACCGTTTGGTGCAACTGCACGGCAATGACGGTCGCTTTAGCAAGTTGGTTCTGATCCGCGAATTCCGCTCGGGCGGCCACGGAGAAGAGCAACCCTCCGCGAGCCTCGATCGCCTGGCCGGCCAATGGAGCGGTCAGGCTTCCACCATCAGTGCCGACTGGCCGGAACCCAGCCTTGATCAGGCCTCCTTCCAGATCAGCCAAGAGGGCGCCCAGGGGTTTTCGCTCCGCACCCAGATCGGTCCCCAGGAACACGAGATCAGCGGTGTCCTGCAGGGTCCCTGCCTCGGAACCGCTGGCGGCGAGCAGGAGCTGCAGCTGCAGTTGCTCCCGGATGCCGGCTTCAACCTGCGTCCCGTCCAGGTCAGCCATCGCGCTGCCTTTCAGCTTGAGGCCGGTTGGATGCCAACGCCCAACAGCATGCAGCGCTTGATCCGTCGCTACGACGCGTCCGGTGCCTGGCTCTCAGCCACCCAGATCAGGGCAACGCGTTCTGCGGGCTGAGGACGTCGGGGCGGTTGCGTCGGTTGTAGAGCCAGCCAGAGGAGGCTGAGTAGAGGGGCCAGGAAGCCACTGATCACCAGAACGGCAGCGAGCTGCCGACCCCGGCCATGGGGTTCCCTGTGGAGAGGATCACCGCAATAGGCGCAATGGGGCTGTCCGTTGGGCCCCTGGACAGCTCGCGTGGGCCGAGGGGCGCAGTAGGGACAGTGGTAGTCCCCAGGCTTCACGCGTCCGCTGTAGGGATCTCTGCTCATCCGCCGCCTTGGGGCTGCCCCTACTGATGCACAGCCGAGCGGCACAGCAAGGGTTCTGGGGAGCGCAGCGTGCGCCAATCCCCGGTGCCCGTGGCGACCTCGACTCCTACCGGATGCTCGAGGGGGTTAATGCTGCTCTGCTGCAGCCAGCCGATGGCATCCTCGATTGCCGCCTCGAGGCTGGGGTACAGGGCGTCAAGTTGGCGGTGCGGCTCGCAGAGCCCGTCGATCAGGCGGTAGATCCTTTGCTGCAGTCGTTGAGGTTCGTTCAGGATTCGCCAATTCATATTTCTCTTCCCGGAGGAAATTCCACTTTGAGGAGAACCTCAAGCAGTGGCGTATCTCCTCACACTCTTTTAACCAACCGGCTGGGCTTGATCCAGATCGCTCAGGCAGACCGTGAAGGTGGCGGAATGGCTGGGAAGCAGGGGCCAGGGTCTGACCCAGGCAGAACCGCTGACCTCATCAAGATTGACCAGCTGCAAGATGCAATCCGGTTTCGCGCTCAATTTGACCAGCGCGCCTGGCTCAAGGGACACGGCAAAACCACCGCAGATGGATCCACTCAAGCGCGGCACCTGGCCAAAAACCAAAGAAATGCTTAAGCCCTGACCTAAGGGTTAGGCGGCGCGCTGGAGCTCTGGCTTCTCCTCGGGGACGATGGCACCCGCAACGGGGCAGACCTGAAGGCAGATGCCGCAGTCGATGCAGGTGTCGAAGTCGATCCAGTAGAACTCGGTTCCCTTGGCGTTGGCTCCCGTTCCTGGGTTGATGCAGGCCACAGGGCAGGCATCAACGCAATCGGCCACGCCTTCGCAGACGTCGGTGACGATCGTGTGAGCCATCGGCAGGTTGCTGGGGTGGGCTGGATCTTAAGGAGTTGGGCTGGGGGTGCTGTCTCAGCCCATCCAGATCACGGCTTGGCAACCGCGTGCTGCGGCTTCGGCTTGTGCCTCAGCCTCTGAGCCACAGGGGCGATCCAGGAGCATGCAGGCTTGACCCTTGGCATGCTGTTCAGCCTGGGCGGCAAAGGCCGCGGGAAGCTGACTGAGGTCTCGAACGCTGAGCAGCGTGACGGCCCGTTGCTGCGGTGCAGTGTTCTCTGTTCCAAGCAGTCCCTGGATTGCCTCGAGGTCGAAGCTGAACCCGAGGCCTGAGGCCGCACCACCAAAGCGCTCCACCAGGGCGTCGTAACGACCACCACTGGCGATCTCGACTGGAGCATCGACGCCCTGGCAGACGACCTTCAGCACCAGACCGTCATAGAGGTCGAAGTGGGGTTGGAAGGTGGGGTCGAGCTGCAGCTCAACATGGGCCTCGGTTGCAGCGGAGGCCACCAACTGGAGGCTGGCGCTGAGGTGCTCCAGGTCACTGGAGGGGCCGAGCATCGATTCCAGCTGCCTTAGGACCTGATCCGGAGCGCCACGTAGACGCATCAATTGCTCAAGGCTCTGGCGTTGCTCGCTTGGCAGCTGCAGGCCGGCCAGAGCAAGCGGATCAAAACTGATCAGGGCCTTTCTGACGGCGTTGCGTTGCTCCGGCGGAACCTGATTGAGCAGGGCGGAGAGAACACCGTGGTGGCCCAGCAGCAGCTTTGGCCGATGCTCTGCCCCGATGCCGACCTTGGCGATGCAGGCGAGCAGGAGGCGCAGCAACTCAGCATCGGCGACGCTGGCGTGACCGCCTAATAGTTCAACGCCGCTCTGAAGTTGCTCTTCAAGGCGCTGTTGGCCGGTGTCGCTTTGAACGCTGCGAAAGACGGTGCCACAACTCCAGAGACGCAGCGGCCTGGGGAGCTCCGCCATGCGTGTGCAGGCGGCCCTGGCAATCGAGGCAGTCATCTCGGGACGGAGACCTAAGGGGTCATCGCTGGCAAGACGAACCACTTCCCGGTCATTGATGCGACCACCGGCCTCCAAGGTCTGCAGCCGCTCGACGCTCGGGGGACTGACTTCGACGTATCCCCAGAGGCGATAGACCTGGCCCAGTTGCTCGGACAGCCAACGGTTGCCGTCCACCTCACGGGGATTGAGATCCCTGGTTCCGGCAGCCGGTTGAAGTGCCATCGCAAGGCCAGGTCGAAGTCGCCCGATCCTATGGAGTGGGCTGATCCAGCTCGGGCGCACCAAAGCTGCTGCCCGCCAATGGTTTGCATTGAGCAAGCCCATCCACGAGGGCCTGTTGCAGCTCAGGCGTGCAGGCAATCAGCTTTCCACTGGCCAATTCAGCGGGGGATCCGTCGTAGGCACAGACCACGCCACCGGCCTGCTCCACCAGGGCCATGCCTGCGGCGAGGTCCCATGGAGAGAGACCGCGCTCCCAATAGCCATCCAGTAGACCCTGAGCCACAAACGCCAGATCAACGGCCGCTGCACCACCCCGGCGGACACCGCGGGTTCGGTGGGTGAAGTAAGCGAATTCCGCGTAGTTGTTGTCCAAGCGGGTGTGGCGGTCATAGGCAAAGCCCGTGACCAACAAGGACTCTCCAAGGCTGCTGCAGCTGCTGACCTGTATGGCCTCGTCGTTGCACCAGGCGCCAAGGCCAGGGGCGGCCCAATAGAGCCGCTCGAGGGCTGGCACCGCGAGGGCACCCAGCAGGGGCTGGCCGCGCCAGGTCAGACCAATGGAGGTGCCAAAAAAGGGATAGCCATGGGCGTAGTTCGTGGTGCCGTCGAGGGGATCGACGCACCACTGCAGGGCGCTGTCTTTCCCTTCCTTCCTTCCGCTCTCCTCAGCCAGGACCCCCAGGTCGGGGGTCTGCTCTGAAAGAACCCTCAGCACCGCCTGCTCGGCAGCCACATCGGCTTCGGTCACGAGATCACCGGCACGGCCCTTTTCGCGGATCCGCTCCAGTCGTCCAAACAGGGACTTCAGCTCGGCTGCTCCTGCCGCAGCCGCCTGCCTGGCCACGGCACTGAGGCGTTCCAGCTCAGCTGAACTCAGACCCGACCCTTGGGCTGCTTGATCGGTCAGTCGTGTCGTCATCGCTGGCGTCATTCCTCATCCAGGGGCAGTCCTGCCCGCACCTTGCCGCGGCCGAAGTGGCGTCCGAACTGCAGTTCGTAGACCTCGTCCTCATCCTGGGTCTCCACTTCAAGGGGTCCCGTGGCCCTTGCTACGCAGAGCAGGCCGTAGCCACGGCTTCGGATCTCCTTCGAGAGGCCCAGGGCTTCACGCTGGTCGATCTGGCCCTCGAGCACCCGCACGGCGCAGGCGGTGCAGCACCCGTTGCGGCAACTGAAGGGCAGGGGTTCTCCCTGCTGTTCAAAGCTTTTGAGGATGTACTCCCCTTCAGGCACGTTCAGCTGGATCGTGCGGTTCTCCTGGCGCCAATGAACCGTGATCGGGTGACTGTGCATGGAGCAGCAATCCAACGGGGGGAGCAGTGACTGCTACATTCTCGTCGTTGCCCCCGCGCAGCCGCGACGTCTTCTGTGGTCTTTGGATCCAGAGATGGAGCTGCGAAAAGCCCCTCACGGAGAGGTGGCCGAGTGGTCGAAGGCGCAGCACTGGAAATGCTGTATAGGGGCAA
>NZ_JAFMKL010000004.1:0-59752 GCF_017852955.1 Vulcanococcus sp. DEBay_Sum22DG08_74 | reverse complement strand
GAGCGCTACGGCCTCAAGGCCGATGCCCTCAAGCGCTTGTCACAAAGCCCCTTTGTCCTGCGCCTCTCGGCCGTTGAACGGGGTCCGTTCCTGGCGGGCCTTCAGCTGCAGCTGCGGCTGCGGGACGGTCGTTCCTTCTGGACGGCGCGGCTGGCGGCGGTGGAGCAAGCCCTGAAGGATCAAGGTCTGGCTCCAAGCTCGGGTCCGCTTGACCAACGTCTCTGGAGTCGCGATGGGGTGGCCCAAGGCGGCTGGCGCTGGCCTTCAAATCAGCAGCTGCTGCTGTTCCTTGGACCCCCGCCCGCTGCAGCCAACGCTGAGGTCCCTGCCGGACTGACCAGCTGGTCCCTGCAACTCAGGCCTCAGCAGTTGCAAGCCAAGGGTCTGCTTCCCTCGCTGCTTCCACTGGTGGTGCGGCGAGCTGGTCAACTGGAGCTGTCGGGCGAACACCCCAAAGCCGCTGAGGGCCAAACGGCCCTGAGCGGTGAGCTCAAGCTTTAGTTGGTGGCCTCGTGCTCGGCGGCGGCTCGCTCGCGGCGACGGCGCTCGGCGGCCACGGTCTCTTCCATCAGCTCGACCGCTTGGGTCATCTTTTCGATGTTCCCCGCATAAAGGCTCAGGTCCTTGTCGACCCGGGCTTTGATCAAGCCCATGGCTTCACCGATCTCATGGGCGGCGCTGCGCAGGGCCTGAGGATCCATGGCCTCGGCACCCTGCGCCCGCTGCAGCAGGCTCAGCAGGCCAACGGCGACAAGCCGGGAATAGTGGAAATCTTCGCGCTGCACGCCGTGCAGCAGTCCGGCAATTGGCGCAGGTGCGCCTTCGCCGCGGTTGCTCAACCAGCCCCTGACCTCATCCAGGCTGTGGTGGCCCACCTGAGTGGCGGCGTCGGAGGCCATTTGACGGAAGGCCGCTCCGTCGAAGCCGTTGGCGCTGCAGAGGGCCTGGAACAGGGGCTCGCGCTGGGCCTCGGGCTTGTAACCGTTGGAGAAGCTGTCAAACACTTGGGTCAGGCCGACGGCAAAGAGGCCATCGGCGTGGAACCCCTTCTGATGGCTCAGCAGGTGCAGTTCCACCAGGAGTTCGTCCACCAGGCGGCGATAGAGCGGCGCGATGACGTAGGGGAACGCCTGGTGAAAGGCCCGCTTGCTATCGGCAACGGTCAGGCTCGCACCCACGCTCAAACATCCATCAAGTTCAGGAGACCCTAGCTCGCTGAGAACGCTGAACAGGGCTGAACCTCAGTAGGATCCGCCCATCTGCAGAGGCCGCCCGTGACCATGATCCCGATCGTGATCGAAGAGTCGGGCCGTGGTGAGCGCGCTTTTGATATCTACTCCCGTCTGTTGCGGGAGCGCATCGTCTTCCTGGGCGAACCGGTGACCTCAGAGTCCGCCAATCGGATCGTTGCCCAACTGCTCTTCTTGGAAGCCGAGGATCCCGAGAAGGACATCTTCCTCTACATCAATTCCCCGGGCGGCTCCGTCTACGACGGCCTGGGCATCTTCGACACGATGCAGCACATCAAGCCTGATGTGCAGACCGTCTGCGTTGGTCTGGCTGCCTCGATGGGCGCCTTCCTGCTCTGCGCCGGTGCCAAGGGCAAGCGCAGCAGCCTGACCCACTCGCGGATCATGATCCACCAGCCCCTGGGCGGGGCCCAGGGCCAGGCCAGCGACATTCGCATTCAGGCCGACGAAATCCTCTATCTCAAGAAGAAGCTCAACCAGGAGCTCTCCGATCGCACCGGTCAGCCCCTGAACCGCATCGAGGACGACACCGATCGCGACTTTTTCATGTCCCCCGCCGAAGCAGTCGAGTACGGCCTGATCGACAAGGTGATCGACAAGCGCCCCGTGCGTCCTGTCTGATCGAGCGAAGGCTCCATGGCCCGCGGGCGCGGTCAACGCAGCGGAGCGGTGGGCGGCCGGGGTCGCCCACCGAGTGAACGTCCCAGCAAAATCTGCCCTGTCTGCCAGCGCCCTTTCCAATGGCGCAAAAAATGGGCATCGGTTTGGGAGCAGGTGATTTATTGCTCCGACCGCTGCCGTCTAGACAGCAAAAAGCCCGCGGGTTGACCGCGGGCTTTGTTGTGCTTCAGCTTCAGGCCGAGGCAGCTTCTGTGCTGCTCAGCAGAGGAGAGAAGCGCTCCTTCTCGGGGACGGTGGTGAATTCGCTGACGATGGCGCGGAACTCATCGCCATCGAGGCTCTCCTTCTCAATCAGGAGCTCCACAACACGGTCCATGCAAGCCCGGTGTTCGGACACGAGCTTGACCGTTTCCTCGTAGCAGCTCTGAACGATCTTGCGCACGGATGCATCGACGCGAGCTGCGGTGGCGTCGGAGCCATCGCTGCGGGTCATCAGATCGCGGCCCAGGAAAACCTCCTGGTTGCCGGCCTCGAGCGAGCACTGACCCAGGTCACTCATGCCGAAACGGGTCACCATCTGGCGGGCGATGGAGGCGACCTGCTGAATGTCGCCGCCGGCACCGGTGGTGACTTCGGCATAGCCAAAGACCACATCCTCTGCAGCCCGGCCGCCGAGGGCACCCATGATTCGCGCCCGAAGCTGAGCACGGCTCACGAGCATCTGCTCTTCATCGGGGGAGAACCAGGTCAAGCCCTGGGCTTGACCGCGGGGGATCAGGGTGACCTTCTGGACTGGGTCATGGGCCTTGACCAGGGTGCCCACCAGGGCATGGCCCACTTCGTGGTAGGCGATCAGTCGCTTGCTGCGGCCATCGGTCAGGGGCTTGCCCTCCATGCCGGCGATGATGCGGTCCACCGCGTCATCGATCTCGGCCAGGCCAGTGGCTTCCTTGCGGCGACGGGCCGTGAGGATGGCAGCCTCGTTGAGGAGGTTGGCGAGGTCAGCGCCAGAGAAACCGGGAGTCCGGCGAGCAATGGCCTCGAGGCTGACGTCATCGGCCAGCTTCTTGTCACGGCAGTGCACGTTCAGCACCGCCAGACGACCCTTGATGTCGGGAACGTCGACTTGAACCTGGCGGTCGAAACGGCCCGGACGCAGCAGGGCGGAGTCGAGAACGTCAGCGCGGTTGGTGGCCGCAATGATGATGATCCCGCTATTGCCCTCGAAGCCGTCCATCTCGGTCAGCAGCTGGTTGAGGGTCTGCTCCCGTTCGTCATTGCCGCCGCCAACACCGGCGCCCCGCTGACGGCCGACGGCATCGATCTCGTCGATGAAGATCAGACAGGGGCTGTTTTCCTTGGCCCGCTTGAACAGGTCGCGCACGCGGCTGGCGCCAACGCCCACGAACATCTCCACAAATTCCGAGCCGGAGAGGGAGAAGAAGGGCACGCCGGCCTCACCAGCGATGGCCTTGGCGAGCAGAGTTTTACCCGTACCAGGAGGGCCCACCAGGAGGACACCCTTGGGGATCTTTGCGCCGACAGAGGTGAAGCGCTCGGGAGTCTTCAGGAAGGTGACGACCTCCTGCAGGTCCTGCTTGGCTTCTTCAACGCCGGCGACGTCGTCAAACATCACACCGGTTTCTGCCTCCATGGCGAACCGGGCCTTGGTCTTGCCGAACTGCATGGCCTGACCGGGGCCACCGGGCATGCCGCCACCGCCACGGCGAGAGAGCAGCACCAGGCCACCGATCAGCAGCAGGGGGAAGAGCAGGTTGCCCAGCAGGCCCAGCGCTGGAGGCGCGGTGCGGGGGGGATGGATGTCAAAGCTGATGCCCTGCTCCTTGAGGTTGTTGACCAACTCAGGGGCAAGACCAGGCAGGTCAACGCGCAGGCGCTGCACGCGGTTGTCCAGGTCGGGATCAACGGCTTCAACAACGGCGGTGCGGCCACCGTCAAAGATGTCCACCGCGGTGACGCGGCCGGCATCGACGTAATCGATGAAGCGGCCATAGCTCATCCGAGCGACAGCGGCATTGCGCGGTGCCACGGTTGTTCCCGAGGACCGGCTGACTCCACCGAAACCGCCGCCCAGGACTTGCCAGCCGAGGAAGACAGCGACGCTGATGGGCAGGACCCAAAGAGCAATCGTGCGCCAGCGTTGATTCATGGCCGCCTCAGGTGCAGATCTGAATGTTTAACAAGTGTAAAGCGAGCGCGGCCTGTTCTGGGCAGATCTCAGGCGCGGCAGCGCTTTTTCCCTCTCATTCGAGGCTGATCTTTAGGCCGATTGCGGCAAATCAAGCTCAGCCACGCCGGTCAGCTCCTCCGCCAGGAACCGTTCCAGCAGTTCTGGTCCCCCTAAGGAATGGCTCCAAATCTCGACTTCAGAGGCCGGTGGTGCCTCAAATCCCAGGATCTCAACGGGGAAGACCACCCGCTCCAGGAAGAATTGATCGGGTCCAACGCAGCGCAGGATCACCATCCGATCGCTGCGGTTTTGGTACCCACACTGGAGCTGGTTCAAGACCAATTGGAATCAGAACTGTTATTGACGCCTGTTTCATCGGCCTGATTTGTCGTCGATGAGACCGGCCCTCAAGGTCGCAGGCTTCTTTCGATTTCCTTCAGGTTTGCCCCTAGAGACTGCGTAGGGCGGTGATTGGATCCAGTCGAGCCGCACGCCTGGCCGGCAGCACGCCAAAGACCAACCCAATGCTGCCGGAGAGTCCCATCGTCACCAACACACTGCTGCTGCCAATGGCAGCGGGAAGGGGTGTGACGGCCGCCACGATTGCAATGGCGGAGAGGCCCAGGCTGCTTCCAATCAATCCACCCAAGGTGGAGAGCACTAAGGCCTCAACGAGGAACTGACTCAGGACATCACTGCTGCGCGCACCGATGGCCTTGCGCAGTCCGATCTCTGAGGTCCGCTCACTGACCGAGACCAACATGATGTTCATGATCCCGATGCCGCCCACCAACAGCGAGATCGCACCGATGGCGGCGAGCATCAAGGTGAGTCCGCCGGTGATGGTGCCCACAATCGAGAGGGCATCTTTTTGCGAGCGGACAGCGAAGTCGTCCTCCCGCAGGATGTTGTGCCGTTGGCGCAGCAGGTTGGTGATCTGGAATTTCGCCGCACCGGTGCTGGCCTCATCCACGGCCTCCACGCTGATGAAGTTCAGGCTCACCCCGTAGGTGGGATCCCGGCCTGAGAGCTTGCTGACCATCGTCGTCAGGGGGATGTAGGCGGCCTCGTCTTGGTTTTGGCCAAAGACAGCACCTTTCGGCGCCATCACACCAATCACTTCAAAGCCCTGATTGCGAATGCGGACGCGCTGTCCGATCGCGGAGCCAGAGGGCAAAAGTTTTTGCTTGAGGTCAGGTCCAATGACCACGACATTGCGGGCCCCTTCCATGTCCCTCTGGTCGATGAAGCGGCCCCGGGCCACTTCAAATCGCCGCACCGTTAAAAACTCTGGGCTGATGCCTGAAACGGTGGCGCTGGCACTTTTTGCGCCCGCCTGCAGTACGGCGCTGAGGGTGATCTGCGGCACCACCCTGCGAACACTCGGGACCTGCTCGGCGATGGCTTCGGCATCTTCCAAAACCAAGGTCTTGGGAAAATCAATTCCGCGGCGACGGCTGTCGTTGTTGCCCGGGACGACAAAGAGGACGTTGGCCCCCAGCGTGTTGAGCTGACCCTCGGCGAGGTTCTGGGCACCACGGCCGACACCGACCAGGGTGATGACTGAGGCATTCCCAATCACGATGCCCAGCATCGTGAGCAGAGAGCGCAGACGATTGGCCCTCAGGGTGGCCAGGGCCATCCCGACGGTCTCGCGCATAGGGAGCTTGGCGGGCATTGCCGGGATGGCCAGCAGAGCCCCGTTTTAAACGATGCTCGGGTTGAGAACGGTGCCCTTGCCCACGACGCTGACCTTGACCAGGTCGGTCGAACCGCTGACATCAGCGAAGGTTCCGGCGGTCTGAATGACCAGATCCCCTTCTTTGAGCATGTTTGCCTCCGCTGCCACTTCCATGGCCCGGTTAAAGGTTGCCGCTGCGTTGTCCATGTCGGAGACCAGCAACGGGGTCACGCCCCAGACCAGTTGGAGCTGTGAGGCCACCTTGCTGTCGCTGGTGATGGCCAGGATCGGTGTGCTCGGACGGAATTTGCTGACGTTGCGCGCCGTGGATCCACTCTTGGTCAGCGGAAGGATGGCCGCAGCCTCCAGCTGGCTCGCAATCGAGCTGACGGCGTGGGAGATCGCGTTCGGAACGGTTGAGGCCAGCTGCCCATCGCTGCTGCGGCTGGGGTAGTCCCGCTCGATGCGCCGGGCGATTTGGCTCATGGTGGCCACGGCCTCGACGGGGTAATCACCCACGGCGCTTTCGTTGGAGAGCATCACCGCATCCGTGCCATCGAGGATCGCGTTGGCGACGTCGCTGACTTCTGCGCGGGTGGGCCTGGGGCAGCTCACCATCGAGTCGAGCATCTGGGTGGCGGTGATGACCGGAATCCCCAGGGTGTTGCACTTGCGGATCAGTTCCTTCTGCAGCAGGGGAACTTCCTCGGCGGGCATCTCCACACCGAGGTCGCCGCGGGCCACCATGACGCCGTCGCACATCGGCAGCAGCGCATCCATCTGGTCGATGGCTTCAAATTTTTCGATCTTCGCGACCACGGGTGTGTTGTGGCCGTGGGAGCGAATCAGGGCCTTGATCTCCTCCATGTCGGAGGGATTGCGCACGAAGCTCAGGGCCACCCAATCGACGCCTTGGCTCAGACCAAATTCGAGGTCTTCGCGGTCCTTGTCGGTCAGGGCACGGACGGAGAGCTGCACGTCCGGGAAGTTGACGCCCTTGTTGTTGGAGAGGACGCCACCAACCGTGACGGTGCAGTGGAGGGTCTGGCTGGACTGCTCCACTTGGTCCACGACCATCTCGACGCGGCCGTCATCCAGCAGGATGCGGCTCCCGGGGACCACTTCATCCGCCAACTTGTCGTAGGTGACGGTGGCGATGGTTTGGCAGCACTCGACGTCCCTGGACGTCAGGGTGAAGGAGTCGCCTTGGGCAACGGTGATCGGACCGTCCTTGAAACGGCCCAGGCGAATCTTGGGGCCCTGGAGGTCCTGGAGGATCCCGATGTGAACACCCATCTCCGCGGCAACCTTGCGGATGGTGCTGATCCGCGCTGCGTGCTCGCTGTGGTCGCCGTGGGAGAAATTCAGGCGAAAGGTGGAGGCACCGGCCTCAATCAGGCGCCTGAGCTGCTCAGGCGATTCGGTGGCGGGACCGATGGTTGCCACGATCTTGGTGCGACGCGTGAGATCGGGCAGGGCCATTCGGGGGCGCCAAAGGGAGAAGCGACACTATCATCGAGGCCCTCCAGCGCTGTCGTACCAATGGATCTGAATGCTTATCAGCAGGGTGCGAGGCAAACGGCCCGCTATCCCGATGTGGGCTCCAACCCCATCTACCCAACCCTGGGCCTCTGCGGCGAATCCGGAGAGGTCGCGGACAAGGTCAAAAAAGTGCTGCGCGATAGCGGTGGCGAGTTTTCCGCGGAGGTCCGGGAGTCCTTGAAGCTCGAGCTCGGTGATGTCCTTTGGTACGTCGCTCAGCTCGCCAGTGAGTTGGGCTTCAGTCTCGATGAGATCGCCCAGGCCAACCTCGACAAATTGGCCAGTCGCGCCGCCCGTAACGTGATCGCTGGAAGCGGCGACCACCGCTAAGCAGCTGGAGTCAGGCTGGATGCAGATGCACCGATCGCTCTCACGGGCCCTCGCTCGAGCGCTGAGCGCCGTGCTCGTCGTTGCTTGCACAGTCTTCGGCGCCGCCCCTGGCGCCTTGGCCGCTGGTCTGAGCGTTCACGACGTGAGCTTGGACCCCTGTCCTGCTGAAGATATCGGAGCTCAACCGCAGCTCAAGCGGCCCAGTGGCGCCAGTTGTTTTGTGCTGCGGGGCAGTGTCGATAACCCTGGTCGCAAGACGGTATTTGACACCGATGTCTTTGCCCAAATCCTGGACGCCAGCGGCGAACCAGTGCTTCAGAACCGTTCCCGAGTCGGTTCCATCGGCGATGTCGAGCAGGGCACCTCAAGCTTCGCCCTGCGTCTGGCTGTCCCAGCGGGCACCCCAGGACCGTTCAGCTTCTCCAACGTGAAAGCGCGCGGCTTCAGCGCTCCTGTTCGGACCCGTGCGGGTGAGTTTGATGACCTGCTGCCGTTGGAGCAGGCCGTCGCCGGCGCGGATCCGGCCTAGAAGAAGGCTGGATAGAAGTAACCCCGGCTCTGCTCCAGCAAGCCTTGGAGCAACTGCAGAGCCAGGAAAGCCACGATTGCTGAGAGGTCCAGGCCGCCCAGGGGGGGAATCAAACCGCGAAACACCCCGAGGTAGGGGTCGGTGATCGCACTCACGGTGGACAGCACTGGATTGCTCCAGTCGAGATTGGGGAACCAGCTCAGCAGCACCCGAACGAACAGCACGAGCGTGTAGATCGAGAGCGTTTGGATCAGGACGCCGATCAGATCGCCGAGGATGGACATGGCTGCAGCTGCGTTGGAGTCACTCTATTGAGTGTGTGTGGAGGCTGGGATTGCTCTAAGCGGCCTGCTCCCACTCTTCATCGCTGAGCTCGACTGCGGGACTGGCGGGAGCTGGCTTGACCGCCTTGCGCTGGGCCACCAGCTCATCGGTCTTGACCGAGAAGGTTCGATGGAACTTCTCACTGAGGCTCAACCAGAAGGACCGTCCCTCGCTTTGGCGTTTGCGCTCGATGAAGTTCTGGGCCAGCAGCTCCTTGATGTGGTCGTAGGCCCCTGATCCCCGCAGGTCCACCAGATCGGACTGCAGGATTCGCTTTTTGATGGCAATCGTGGCCAAGGTGCGCAGGGCCGCTGTGGAGAGGTCCACCGGCAGCAGGTTCTGCACCAGATCCCCCAGGCCATCCCGCAGTTGCAGGCTGTAGCGCTTGCCCTCCTGGCGAATCTCGAGAGCGGTGTCCCTGTGGGCGTAGTCGGCCATCAGGGTGATCAGGCCCATCTCGACCTCATCACGACTGGCGCCTGCGATCTCGGCTAGCTCGCCCTGGGTCAGAGCCCTGCCCTTGAGATAAAGGATGGCCTCTAGGCGTGCGGGTAGCGAGAGATTGCTGCCGGCCCGTTGCAGGGCAATCGTGTCGCCTTCAGCGGGGATGGGCTCTTGGGTGTCGCCTGCCATATCCCCCGGCTGAACAGTGCGTTGCTCGAAAGTTATCCCACGCTCAAGCTGCCGGCCAGCTCACCCAGGAAGAGGCGATAGGCCGGATTGCTGGTCTCATCGGCGTACTGATAGCCCAGTCCATCGAGGAAGCTCTGCCATTCGTTCATCTCCGCCTCGGGCACCTGGACCCCGACGACGATGCGGCCGACGTCTGCCCCGTGGTTCCGGTAGTGAAAAATGCTGATGTTCCAGTTGGGGTGCAGGCTGGTCAGGAAGCGCATCAGTGCGCCCGGTCGCTCCGGGAATTCGAAGCGGTAGAGCAGTTCCCGCCCATGGCCAGCGGCCTCACCCGTGCTGGCCGGTAGCCGACCGCCGACCATGTGCCGCAGATGGAGCTTGGAGAGCTCGTCGTTGGAGAGATCCAGGCAGGGGAAGCCGGCATCCCTGAGGCTGTGGATCAAGGCCTGTTCATCGGAGCTGCCGCTGGTTTGCACCCCAACAAAGATGTGGGCGCGACTGGGGTCGGCCAGTCGATAGCTGAATTCGGTCAGGCTGCGCTGCCCCAGCAGGGTGCAGAACTGACGCAGGCTTCCGGCCTGCTCCGGGATCTCGACCGCCAACATCGCTTCGCGGTCTTCGGTGATCTCGGTGCGCTCCGCCACAAAGCGCAGGCGATCGAAGTTCATGTTGGCCCCGCAGGCCACGGCCACCAGGGTCTGTCCCTCGCGCTGACGGCGGCTGATGTCAGCCTTCATTCCCGCCACCGCAAGGGCACCGGCCGGCTCAAGAATCGAGCGGGTGTCTTCAAAGACGTCCTTGATGGCGGCGCAGATGGCGTCGTTGTCGACGGTGACCATGGCGTCGACGACAGTTCTGGCCAGCTCAAAGGTCTGAACACCGACCTCTCGTACGGCGACACCATCGGCGAACAGTCCGACCTGCTCGAGCTTCACCCTCTCCCCTAGGGCCAGGGAGCGGGTCATGGCATCGGCATCAACCGGTTCCACCCCGATGACCTCAACGCTGGGCCAGAGGCTTTTGACGTAGGCGCCAATGCCAGCGATCAGGCCACCTCCGCCGACGGCGATGTAGATCGCATCGGGGGGCTCAGAGCACTGTCTGAGGATCTCCAGCCCAATGGTCCCCTGGCCTGCGATCACCTCAGGGTCATCAAAGGGATGAATAAAGGTCAGCCCTCGCTCATCGGCCAGTCGGTAGGCCTCCGCGCAGGCGGCGTCATAGGTGTCGCCCTCCAGCACCACCTCAGCGCCCCGAGCCGCCACGGCCCTGACCTTCATCTCTGGGGTGGTGACGGGCATGACGATCACCGCTCGGCAGCCCAAGCGCTGGGCGCCCAGGGCCACGCCCTGGGCATGGTTTCCGGCGCTCGCAGCGATCACGCCCCGCTCCAGCTCCGATGGGCTGAGGCTGGCCATCTTGTTGTAGGCGCCGCGCAACTTGAAACTGAAGACCGGCTGCAGGTCTTCCCGCTTCAGCAGAACGGTGTTCTTCAGCCGCCTGGAGAGGTTCGGCGCTGCATCGAGGGGCGACTCGATGGCCACGTCGTAGACCCTGGCCCGCAGGATTCGTTGCAGCATCTCCATGCCGGAGCCGGAGTTCTGGTTGGGGCCGGTGGCTGTCATTGCGACTGGACGATCACACCAGTCTCGCAAGCTCCTGGGATCGGTCTAGGGGTAGCCAAATCAACCCCAGAGGACGTCCGGCTCCGCGTAGGCTGAACCCCAATCTTGGCCGCAGGCATGCATCTCAGCGAGCTGACGCATCCGAATCAGCTGCATGGCCTCAGCGTCACTGAGTTAGAGGGCATTGCCCGTCAGATTCGAGAACGCCACCTGGAGGTGGTGAGCACCAGCGGCGGCCACCTCGGTCCTGGCCTGGGCGTTGTGGAACTGACCCTCGCCCTCTATCAGACCCTCGACCTCGACAAGGACCGCGTGGTCTGGGATGTGGGCCACCAGGCCTATCCCCACAAGCTGATCACTGGTCGCTACAAGGATTTCCACACCCTGCGTCAAAAAGACGGGGTTGCGGGCTACCTCAAGCGCTGCGAAAGCTCCTTTGACCATTTCGGTGCAGGCCACGCCAGCACTTCGATTTCTGCCGCCCTGGGCATGGCCCTGGCCCGTGATCAACGCGGTGAGGATTTCAAGAGTGTTGCCGTCATTGGTGACGGCTCTCTAACCGGGGGTATGGCCCTGGAGGCCATCAACCACGCAGGCCACCTCCCCAAGACCCGCCTTTTGGTTGTCCTCAACGACAACGACATGTCGATTAGCCCCCCCGTCGGGGCGCTCTCGACCCACCTGAACCGGATGCGGCATAGCCGTCCGCTGCAGTTCCTTCAGGACAACGCGGAAGAGGCGATCAAGCACTTGCCGTTCATGCACGGTGAGCTGCCGCCGGAGCTCAAAAACCTCAAGGAGAGCATGAAGCGCCTCGCCGTCCCCAAGCTGGGCGCGGTCTTTGAGGAACTGGGCTTCACCTATATGGGCCCGGTCGACGGCCATGACATCGCAGGTCTGATCGACGTCTTCGAGCAGGCCCACGCCCATGAGGGTCCGGTGCTGGTGCATGTGGCCACCACCAAAGGCAAGGGCTACGCCTTCGCTGAGGCGGATCAGGTGGGCTACCACGCCCAGAGTGCATTCGATCTAGCGACCGGCAAGGCCTACCCCTCCAGCAAGCCCAAGCCCCCTAGCTACAGCAAGGTCTTCGGCCAGACCCTGGTCAAACTCTGTGAGCAGGATCCCAGGGTGGTGGGCATCACGGCCGCCATGGCCACGGGCACGGGTCTGGATCTCCTTGAGAAGGCGCGCCCCCAGCAGTATTTCGATGTCGGCATCGCTGAGCAGCATGCCGTGACCATGGCGGCTGGCATGGCCTGTGAAGGACTGCGCCCCGTTTGTGCGATCTACAGCACCTTCCTGCAGCGCGCCTACGACCAACTCATCCATGACGTCGGCATCCAGAACCTGCCGGTCACCTTCGTTTTGGATCGCGCCGGCATCGTCGGTGCCGATGGCCCCACGCACCAAGGCCAGTACGACATCAGCTACCTGCGCTGTGTGCCGAATTTCACGGTCATGGCGCCGAAGGACGAGGCCGAGCTGCAACGGATGATGGTGACCTGCTTGAACCACAGCGGTCCGACCGCCCTCCGCATTCCGCGGGGTGAAGGGGAAGGAGCCCCCTTGATGGAAGAGGGATGGGAGCCCCTGGAGCTCGGACGCGGTGAACTGCTCACCGATGGCGATGATCTGCTGATCGTGGCCTATGGCTCGATGGTGGCTCCGGCCATGGCCACAGCCGGTCTGCTGCAGGAACAGGGCGTCCGCGCGGCGGTGATCAACGCCCGCTTCCTACGCCCGCTGGATGAGGCGTTGATCCTGCCGATGGCTCGCCGGATCGGCAAGGTTGTGACCATGGAAGAGGGCTGCCTCGCCGGTGGCTTCGGCGCCGCTGTGGTCGAGATCCTCAACGACAAGGACGTGCTGGTGCCGGTGCACCGGATTGGTATCCCGGATGTGCTGGTGGACCACGCCACACCGGCCCAAAGCAAGGAGGCCCTGGGCCTGACCCCGGTCCAGATGACCGAGTCCATCCTGGATCGCTTCGGCACCTTGAAGCGCCAGGCTGTGGGTGTCTGAAGCGCCTCGCGATCAGAGAACCTGGGATGTGCTGATTGCGGGCGCCGGTCCTTCCGGCTCTCGCTTGGCACAGCAGTTGAGTGCAGCCGGCGCCACGGTGCTGCTGGTGGAGGCCCTGGAGGACTTCTCGAAGAACGCCTTCAGCAGTGCCGCCCTGCCGCTCAGCGCCGTCGAGCGTTGGCAGCTGCCCGAGTCGGTGATCGCCTCTCGCTGGGACCAGTGGCAGCTCTTTGGGCCGGGGGAGAGTCGCCGTTGCTGGGCGGCCGATGCACCACTCGGCGTTGTTTTGGACTTTGCGGCCCTGCGGCGCTGGTTGGCAGATCAGGCCCTGGCTAGCGGTACGCAACTCCAGCTGGGTTGGAGGGTCTGCGCCACCGAGACCCTGAGCTCCGGTCTCGCCCAGACGCAGCTGCGGGGCCCGGGGGGCCGTGAAGCAGTGATCACCAGCCGTTTCGTGGTCGATGCCACCGGAGAAAAACGTGTGCTCATGGGTGAACCACGCCACCACCCCCTGGTCAGTGGCTCAGGGGTGGAGTGGGTGCTCCAGGTTCCCGTCGAGCGCTGGCAGGACTGGGCCGGGCGCCTGAGTTTCATGCTCGGCAGTCGTTGGGTTCCCCAGGGCTATGGCTGGGTCTTTCCCATGGAGCCCGGGCGCTTAAAGGTGGGCGTCTGCCGCCTGCACGACAGCGGGCGCTCGCAACCGCCGCTCCACCAATTGCAGCTGCAGCTGCTCGATCGCCTGGGGCTGACTGGCGACACCGTGGTGGATCGCCATGGGGGCCTGATCCGCAGCACGATTCGTCGCCGTGAAGCGCATCAACGTGGTGCTCTGGTGGGATTGGGCGACGCGGTCAGCACCGGAAACCTGCTCGGTGGCGAAGGCATTCGCCATGCCCTGACTAGTGCCGATGTTCTTGCACCCTTCCTGCTGGGGGCGCTGGCTGGGCGAGGCCGGGCACTCGCGAGCTATCCCAAACGTTTGCGCCAACAGCTGGGGTGGCGCTGGTCCCTGAGCGGCCGTCTGGCCCAACGCACCTGGCTCGGTCTCTCCGGTGAACCGGCCGATCGTCGTTTGGAGCGTCTACTCGAGGGGTTGCAGACAACGGCCAGTGCCGAGGCACTCTCGCGGTTGTTGTTTGATTACCGCTTCGAGCGCTATGGGCTGCGGGCCCTGCCCTACCTGCTGGGCTGGGCATCCATGGCTACAAAAAAGCCCCCCTGCAGGAGGGGGGCTTCAGACGACTGAACGAAGGAGCGTGGATCAGACCACGCCGCGGGCGGCCAGGCCGAGGATCGCGCCCATGCCGAGGATGTGACCGAAGGAGGTGGTGGCCAGCAGAGCGGCGTGGCTCATGCCGCCAAACATGGCTGCGTTGGGAAGCTGTGCACCCTCGTTGGGGTACTTGATGGTGGCCTTGCCGATGCCGATGGCGATCACGTTGGCGATGATCATCACCAGGCCCACCTTGGGAGACCAGGCCACGGAGGCGGGGGCGATAGCCAGCAGAGGAGCGAGCATCGAAATCTTTGGGTGACACCTCATCTTCCGAGCGGCGCAGGCCAAAGGCCCCCTTCGCTTAAGACTTGTTCACCCCCTTGGGCATGAATCCCAGCAGGATCATCACGTTGCTGACGGTCAAGAACAGCTCTGCGCCCCCATGCAGTGGATCCACATCGGCCAACTGACGGCCGTAGAGCCCTTCGGCCAGCAGGGCCGCTGCAATCGTGATCAAGACAAAGATCAAGGTGAAGCCAAAGCCCCAGAGGGCTAGGGGTGGAACGCGTTTGGACTTCCAGGCCCACCAGAGAAAGGCCAGGTAAGGGAACAGTGAGGCCGCGAACAGGGGCGAGGGATCAACACTCCCGAGTTGGCTCAGACCAGCGCTGAGAGCTTGGATCAGCCCGTTCATCCCAGGGTTGCCCGCTTGCGCTGGAGATTCCAGGCCGCCAGAGCCATGGCAGCGTTGCCAAGGACGGTGCAGCCGGCCTGCAGGACGACCAGTCCGTAGAGCTCCTGGGCGTTATCGAAGAGGTGCCAGGTGCAGGCGGCCATGGCACTGATCAACGCTGGAACCATGGCCAGCGCTAGCCAGTTCCACTCCGGCTCTCCGCGCCGTTGGCCCCACCGTTGAATGGCCAGCATGGCCAGTCCCCACTCCAACACTGAGGCCACATGGATCCACCAGGTGGGTAGGGAAAGTGCGTGCATGGGCCGTTTCTAGCGGCCGCTTAGACGACGTGGGTGCTGAGGTGCTCGAAGACGGTCTGCAACACCGCAGCCATCTCGGGCTTGAGTTGGCAATCCGGGGTCGTTTTCGATGCCAGAAGAAGCAAGGCGCAGGCATCGACCAGCTGGGAGGCTTCAGCCGTGGTCATGCTGACCAGGTGCTCTTCTCCGCAGTGGGTGACATTCAAACCGGACAGGCGTTGATGTAGCGCACGCTACTGAAAAGAACGTTTCGCTTTCAAAGCGTGTGAATTTCTTCGGTTTTGTAATCAGTCTTGAGCGGATTGTTTTGCCGTGATGCTGAAGCTTTCGCGCCGGTGAAAATCGGCTTCACTGGCGCAGTGCTTCAACGCCCAAAAGCTGCATCCCTGGTGGTGTAACGCGACAACGGCCGTCAGAGAGCATTCCAGTTGCTCAAAGGCTTTCTTCAGATCCAGGCAAACCTCGGACTCCAGGATCAAGGCCGAATCCAGTTCCTGCCGGCGGCTGTTGATTCCTTTGACCTGGATCCCCGTTTCGATGGCCAACCCCTGCCTGTAGTCCTCCAGCCTGTAGAGGTTCCAATCACCACTGGGACTGAGGTTGAACTCCCAGTAGGGACGCTGGCCCGGAACGCCAAAAAAAGCTTCGAGGCAGGTGCTCTGCCAAAGACCGTCTACACGCTTGGGCTCGGCTGTTGCTTCCGGGCAAACCAGTTGATCGCTTGGGCCCTGCAACCTGAACTGCAGTTGCAGCTCGGAATCGCACAGAACGAGATTCGCTTCAACACTGCAGTCCTGGAGGAACGCTTCGTGTTGAAAGGGCTGCAGGCGAAGCACGCTTACAGGGCAGCAGGGGCCTGGTTGCTCAGGCCCACCAGCAGCGTTTGCAGCAACTCCCACTGCTCTTCGATGCTCTGGGTGAGTGCAAATTGCACGCGGGCGCGTTTGAGGTTTTGTCCGGGCGTCTTCACCTTGAAATAGGCATCGCCATTGAGGTGATCCGTGAAGAAGCGAAGACCTAGTTCGAAGCTGATCAGTCGAGCGGCTTCGGGGATGAAGCGACGATCCGATGCCGTCAGCATCGAACCGGCCGCCTCGAGGTAGCCCCGCAGGATGGCTTCGGCTAATCCCAGATCAAAACTGACTTGATCGGGGCTGCTGGCCTCCTCGCCAGCCCGGTTGCAGCAGGAGCGCAGGCAATCTCCGATGTCGTACTGCACCAGTCCTGGTTTCACCGTGTCGAGATCGATCAGGGCGACGGCCTCGCCCGTCTCTGTGTCCAGCATCACGTTGTTGATCTTGGGATCACCGTGAATCGGCCGCTCCTGCAGTTCGCCGCGCTCCTTGGCCTGCTCGAGGACGGAGCAGAAGCCTTCGCGCTCGCGAATAAAGGCAATGCAGAAGTCGGTGTCCTCGCAGGGCTCGGCTTGTGTGCGCACCAGCGCCTGCCGGTACTGATCGAGGTAGCGAGGGGTGATGTGGAACCCCTCGAGGGTGTCGTGGAGAGTCTCGGTGGGGAGGTCGTGGATCAGTTGATGAAAGCGACCGAGCCCCCGGCCCAGTTCGTAGGCCTGCCGCTCATCCTCAATCGCATCAACGCTGCGGGCCTGGCCGATGAAGCTCATGCAGCGCCAGACCTTGCCCTCTTGGCAGCGATGCCAGGGATCGGCTGAGCCCCTTGGCGCCAGCAACTGCGGGTGCTCCCAGCGGGAGCTCTGCGGTGGCTGCTCCTTCCCTGCGATATGCGCCTGCAGGGTGAGCAGGTTGCGCATCACCTGCTCCGGTGAGCCAAAAACCGCGGTGTTGATCCGCTGCAAGACATACGCTCCGCGAGCGGTCTCGACCAGATAGGTGTCGTTGACATTGCCGCTTCCCAGGGGGCTGACCTGCAACACGGTCCCTGGGGGATGAAAGACCTCAGCGGCCTCCAGGAGAGCGGCATCCATCAGATGACGCTGTCACGGAAACTTCCTTGTCCTGAGGACTCGGGGTCAGCTGTTCGAGAGGACCGGCCTAGCTGGCCGTGGTCTCCCGTTGAATCTCCCGCTGGAGCTGGTAGCGGATCTGGTCCGGTGCCTTGTACTGACGGGGAAGGCAGTTGTGCAGGGTCTCGAGCCTGCTCCAGACCAGGGTTTTTTCGATGCCGGCGGTCGAACGTCCTTCGAGCAGCAGCTGTTTCAGGGCCTTGCGGTAGAGGAAGTATTTGGACTCCAGCTCACCAATCGTTAGACCTTCTGAACTCGCTGTCATCTGAAGGCCCTGTACCAGCCTTCAACCTACGCGAGTGACCGGGTGCCCTGGGCGACAGCGTTGCAGAGCCAAATCAAAAAACTTTCTCTCGATTGATTGCCCGCGCTCCATGAAGCGGCTCTCATGGACCCACCTTTGGGGCTGCCGCATGCTTGCTGCCGTTGCCAACGCCGCGCTCTTGCTGCTCTACGGAGTGGTGGGTCTTCAACTGGTGCGGGCCTTTCTGAGCCATCGGCGCCGTCTGCGCCAGAAGGCCAAGCGCTTGATCCTCGAGTTGGCCTACTCCGCGGACGAACCAACGAACGCTCCAGCTCCCTTGGGGCGCGACCGCGATTGGGCCGCTTAAGGCAGCTGGTTTGGTTTGTGGCTAATCACGGCAAAGAACGGGTCACCCGGCTGACCGAGCAGCCCCATCACGCCAGCGGCCTTTGTGGTTTCTGCGATTCGCTCGGTTGACTGCCAGCCTTGGGCCTCCAGGACGCCTGCGACGTAATCGAGATGGTCCTGATCGCTGCTATCGGTCCAGATCAGGGGTGCTTTGGTGAAGAACATCCGGTTGGAGAAGGCAACGATCACCTGACCGCCAGGCCGCGTCAGCCGCAGCAGTTCACTGGCGATGGCCTCGGGATATTGGAGGTACTGCCAGCCGGCGACGATCAAGGTGGCGTCCACGCTGCTGCTGGGCAGTGGTAGTTCCTGGTTTTGGTTGAGGTTTTGCAGCCAGTAGCTATCCAGGCGGGGGTTGGCCGCGAGTTCTTTCTCGTTTAAACCGTGCCCGATCACCCGCTCGAGGGCCTTGTCCTCTGGAAGGTGTGAGACCCAGCTGGACATCAAATCCAGCACTACGGCGTTCTTTGGAATCCGCTCTGTGTAGAGCGCGGTGAGCCGTGTGCGGAAGGCCTGGTCCAGGTGATGCACCAGCCGCGGCTCGGCATAAAACAGGACGTCATCGGATCCGTCCCACTTGCGCCTCTGGGACTCCTCCAGCACCAGAACGGTCATGGCTGATTGATCGGTCGCTGCAGTCTGCTGTAGGCATGGGCGCAGCGGCCCTGAATCCATGACCCGATCCGTTGGCTTGGTTCTTGCTGCAGCCCTGGCAGGACTGGTGGCCTGTGCCTCCCCCAACGAGGCCCAAAGCAATGCTGCTCCCGCCGCCGCGCCGCGGCGGCAACCCCGCAGTTACCCAACGGTTCCGCGTGCTGCAAGCGAGACCGCGCGTCGACTGGCTGCGCTTGAGAGCCAGTTGCGCGATCCGCAGACGCCAGCGGACCAACTCCCGGATTTGGCCCATCAACAGCAGGTGATCTATCGGGTTCTCTCGCTTGATCGACAGCGCAGTCAGGCGGTCCTGGATCAACTCCCAACCCGTTGGCGTTCCGTGGCCGAACGGCACCTGGCGGCGAGACGTGCGTTTCTGGCGATGAGCAAACGCCGCCCTGCCCAGGTGCCGGCCTGGCGGATTATTCCCCCCGAACCCCTGCCCCAGTTACTCGCCCACTACCGCAAGGCCGAAGCCGCGACAGGGATCGAGTGGGAGGTGCTCGCGGCGGTCAACTTGGTGGAGACCGGGATGGGACGCATTGACGGCGTCTCCATTGCCAATGCCCAGGGCCCGATGCAGTTCTTGCCAACCACCTGGGCGGAGCCAGGCATCGGCCGAGGGGACATCCGTAATCCCCATGATGCGATTCAGGCAGCGGCCCGTTATCTCGTGCGCCGCGGCGGTCTCAAGAACATTCGCCGTGGTCTCTGGGGCTACAACAACAGCGATCTCTACGGCGAGGCTGTTCTCCTCTATGCCTCCTTGATTAAGGAGGATCCCCAGGCCTTGGTGGGCCTGTATCACTGGGAGATTCACTACAACGCCCAGCAGGGGGATCTTTGGCTTCCGGTTGGCTACGAACAACTCCAACCCCTGCCTGTCGATCGCTACCTGCAGTTGCATCCCCGCAGCGCTCCTCCCAGGAAGCCAGGATGAGCGCACCCGCTCCTTGAGCTGTGACTGCTTCTTCCTCCGGATTCCAGCTCCCACTGACGGAGCAGTCCCTGCGTCAGCTGTTCACCAAGCCCTATGGCGCACCGGCCCCGAGCCATGGGCAATGGAAAGCGGTGTATGCACCGGATGTGCATTTTGAGGATCCCACCCAGTCCCGCGACGGACTTCAGGCCTACCTCGATGCCCAGGATGGCCTGGTGAACCGTTGCGATGATGTCTACCTGGCTCCGCACGCCGTCGCCCTGAGCGGCCAAACCGCTTTTGTCGAATGGACGATGGGGCTGAAGATCAAGGGCATTGAGTTCGTGTATCCGGGCGCGACGCGACTGCGGCTCAATGACCAGGGTCTGATCGTTGATCACCGCGACTATTTCGACTTTGTCGGCCCAACGTTTGCCCCTGTCCCCTTGATCGGTGGTTTTGTGCGCTGGCTCTACAAACGCTTCGTTGACTAGGTCTCAGGCGCTCGGTTGATCCTCCGCCAATTCAGCCACCATGACCGCTGCACAGGTTTGTTCCATCAGCTCCTGGTAGCAGGGCTCATCCGGCCGCATCTCGGCCAGTGATGTCCAGCACTGGATCACCCCCGCGCGAACCGCACGGCGCTTGATCGGCCGGCGTTCCCCTGGCGGAACGGGAGACGTCTCCAGCCAGTCGTCGATACAGCTATGCATCGCCGCAAAGACATCGGCCATCCCATTGGTTGCGTATTGAGCCGTGACCAGGTCATGGGCGACAAGCAACCCGGCCTGTCGTCCCAGGCGATCGCTCGCCGTCTGCTCATCCGTCGTCGCCCCAAAGCGAGCATCCAGCCAGGTGCTGAGCTGGATTGAGGTTTCAAGGCTGATTCCAGACTGGAAGAAGGGAGTCATGGATGGGGACATCTGTGTACGTCCTACCCGCGCTTGGAATGGGACCAAATCTCGAAGTCCATCGAGAACTTTTCGCGAAGGAACTGGCGGAAGTCCGTGTCTGGGGTCTCATCGAGGCCGGGGCCTGCACGACGCTCGATCGCCTCATCGACAAGGATGGCGATGGCCTTTGAGATCGAGTGGCGCTGCTCCTTTGAGAAGCCGCGAACCCAGTGCGCCGCGGCCTCGCTCAGGATGACTTGGTGGCGTTCGCTGGCCAATCTCTGACCTGGACCTCCCGGCAATCCTACACAGACTGTGTATCCAGTGCAAGGCTGGGTCTGGACTCAGCTGCTGGCTGACGTGTAGTGACGGAGCGCAAATTGCCAGAAGAGGCGACTGGCGATCAGGCTCCCCGCGGCCATCAGCACTGATCCCAGGGCCCAGTGCCAGGACCCCTGACCCAAAAGGGCCTGGGAGGGAACGGTGGTCATGAAGGCCACCGGCAGCACAAACACGAACACCAGCCGCAGAGCCGGTGGGTAGGCACTCACCGGATAGCGCCCCGCCACGAGCGTGTAGCGGAGAACTTCAGTGGCATTCCAGACCTTCACGAACCAAATCGAGAGGGCTGCGAGTGAGAACCAGAGGCTGTAGAGAATCGCAGCACCACTGGCCAGCAAGAGTCCACCCAAGAGCAAGGACTGAGGGCGGATTTCGGGTAAGCCCAGGACCACCAGGACGCAACCAGCCAGCAAACCTGGAGCGCCCCAGGGGGAGAAGCAACGCAGGGACAGCCAGAGCTGCGAGTCCACCGGTTTCAGCAGCACGAAATCCAGGGTGCCCTGCTGAACGTGGTTCACGATCTTGCTGAGGTTCGGCTGGAGCAGGCAGCTCGTGAAGCCATCGAGCAGCGTGTAAAGCCCGAGGACGATGAGCGCTTCATTCCAAGTCCAGCCCCCAAGGGTGGACTGCCCAGAAAACAGCAGTGACAGCACAAAGAGGCTTCCGGCCAGATTTCCGAAAACAGAGAGGCACTCCAGAACAAGGTTGAGCTGGTACTCGCTCTCGGACTCCAATGAGCTGCGCCAGAACTGCAGCAGCATCGCCAGGGTTTTGGAGCGTCTCATGCGCCCATGGCTCCGTAGCGCCTCAGCCCCCTCTGCCAGCCCCAGTAACAGAGGGGGCTGAGGATCAGACACCAGATCAGCAGGCTCAAGTACCCAGCGCCCAGGTCCACCGGTAGCCCTGAAAGCAGCCGTGCCGGGAAGTCGACCATCGCTGGAAAGGGTGTGGCGAGGGCGAAGCGCTGCACGGCAGGCGGAAAGGTGTCGAGTGGTGCCACCAGCCCCGAGAGGAAGAGATAGGGAATCACCAGGAGGCGATCCAAAGCCGCAGCGCGCTCACTCCAAAAACAGAGCATGCTGCTGAGGGTTTGCAGCAAAAACCGCAGGACGAACGCGCCCCACAGGGCCATGAGGCCAAGTAGCAGTTCCTGAAGACTCGGCCTCCAGAGCAACCCTGGATCGACCGCACTCAACGCCAGGAGCATGAGGGCCACAAAGGGGATGCGTGTGGCCTGTTCCGCAAGGTGTGCCGCGAAGTAACGCCACAGGGGTTGGAGCGGTTGCAGCAGAAATGGCGACAACTTGCCGCTGACCACGTCCTCTTCAAAGACATGGATCAGCCAGACCACGCTGAACTGGCGGACGATGAACGCCGCCACGAAGTAATGCCGCAGTTGTGCGGGACTCCAGCCCGCCTGACTGGCCGCACCGCTGTTTTGCCAGACCCCAAGCATGATCAGTGGCAGAACACCGGAGAGGGCCCAGAGAGCGATCTCGGCGCGGTACTCCAGCATGTAGGCGTATTGGGTGCTCAGCAGCGTCCGGGCGATCCGTAGTGACGCACGGGGCGAGCGCACGCTTAGTTCCGTCCTGCCTGTTGGAAGAGGCTGCGCATCAGCTCCTCGATCGGCGGATCATTCACTTCAAGGTCCAGGACCTCAAAGCGACTGAGAAGCGCGGCTACCGAATCCGTCAGCTGATCCCGTGGCACCAGCAGTTGAACCTGATGGTCCTGATGGGACTCGACGGTTCCGAACGCTTCAAAGGCCTCGCGCGGCTGGGGCTGATGCAGCTCCAGTCGGACCTGGCGATGGGGGCTGAGTTTGCTGGTCAGGGCATCCAAGGGGCCGTCATGGAACAACGCCCCCTCGTGGATCAGCAGGACCCGCTCGCAGAGGGCCGTGATGTCCCCCATGTAATGGCTCGTCAGCAGGATGGTTGCCCCAGTGCGCTGGTTGTAGGTGGCGAGGAAGTCGCGAACCCTCCCCTGGGCCGTGACATCCAAACCCAAGGTGGGTTCATCCAAAAACAGCACCCGGGGCTGGTGCAGCAAGGACGCCAGCAGTTCGGCTTTCATGCGCTGACCGAGCGACAGCTTTCGCACGGGGCGATGCAGTTCCTCCCCCAACTCCAAGAGATCCGCCAGTTCAGTGACCCGGCGCTTCATCTCCCGTTCGGGGATGCCATAGACCGCAGCATTGACCCGAATCGAATCCCAAGGAGGTAGGTCCCAGATCAGCTGTTGCTTGTTCCCCATCACCAGGGTGATGTCCTGCAGGAAGCCAGGCTGCCGCCGTTGCGGGATGGCTCCGGCGACCCGCAGCTCACCAGCACTGGGGTGAATCAGCCCGCTGAGCATTTTTAAGGTCGTGGTTTTCCCCGCCCCATTCGGACCAAGGAACCCCACCATCTCTCCTTCCTGGATCCCAAAGCTGATGGCCTTAACGGCATCAAGGTCCCGGTAGCGGCGTCGCAGCAGGTGACGAATGGTGCCCTGCAGTCCCGGTTGTTTCTCGGCAATCCGGTAGGTCTTGCTGAGGCCCCGCGCCAGGACCATGGCGTTGGTGGAGCTGCTCAACGTCAGAGCTCGATGCAGGCCTTGGCCTGCTCCCCCAGGGGATCAATGAATTCGACATCGAGCGTCGACTGGAGTTCCTGGGCCTGGCGCACCCGTTCACAGGCCAGATCGTTTTCGCCGCGGTTGAACAGATCCTCTGCCTCATCCGTGAGCGTCTGCAGCTGCAGCTCTTGCTCCTGGCGTTGACGCTGCTGTTCGTCCGAAGCCGCTGGTTGAGGTTGGTTCTTTGGTGGCGATTGACGGGCTGCGGGGCCACAACTCACCAACAGAGCTCCCAGGGCGATCAGACCGGCCGTTGTCCTCAGGAGCCTGGTCACCCGCCTCATCGCATCTCCCCCTATCCCAGCACCTTGGCTTGCTCGGCCGTGAGACGACCAGCATCCAGCAGGGCCTTGGTGATGCGCTGGATGTCCAGCACAGCATGGAAGTCATAGCCCTTGGCCTTCAGTCGCTCGCGGGCACTTTGATCGCGCTGACCGCCGTGATCGATAAAGACCACGACGTCGTTGACCTGCAAACCGGAGCGCTCCAGCTTGGCAATGCCCTCGAGCACACTGCCGCCACTGATCAAGATGTCATCGATCACGATCACGCGGTCTCCCTCCTGGAAATCCCCTTCGATCAGGCGCCTGGCCCCATGGGCCTTGACTTCCTTTCTTGGGTAGATCAGGGGCTTGTGCAACTGCAAAGCCAGCCCGGTTGCCGTGGGTAGGGCTCCATAGGGAATGCCCGCGATGCGATCGAACTCCAGGCCGTCCATCAGTTGCGCGTAGCCATGGAGCACCCGATGGAACAGGTTCGGATCGGAGATGATCTGCCGCAGGTCGATGTAGTAGTTGAAGACGGCTCCTGAGGCCTGGACGTATTCCCCAAACAACAGGCAGCCGATGTCAAAGAGCTCAACGATGAGCTCCGCCATCGGATCAGAGCTGGTTTGCTCGGACGCTTGATTGGCCAGCCAGAGCTCGCAGGTCTCGGCTTGTTCGGAGCGGTGCTGCTCCATCCAGCTGGTTCGCCTGCGGTTGATGCGACCTTTGAGTGCTTCGGCCTGCTCCGCTAAGTCGTCTTCAACCAGCAGGTTTTGGGGCATGGGAATCAGTAGGCCATCCGCTGAGTTGCTCAGGCCGGCCTCCAGCAGTCCATCGACCCGTTCTTCTTCGCTCCAGATCGAACGCAGCATCAGCACGCGCTCGGGTGCGGCCTGTCTGACCCGAGAGAGGACCTTGGGGTCACTGGTTCCCACCTCCAGTAGGACCTGGTCTGGGGTGCCCCAAAGTTGGCTCTCCCGCACGATCTGCAGGAATAGGGGATCGCTGTCGTTGGGGTGGTACTGGATTCGTTTGGCAGCCGGGTTGGAGCTGCGGCAGGTGATGACGACTGCCTTGTCTCGATACAGCAAAAACGGAGCGGCGATGTCCTGACCCGCCAGGGGAGAGAGGGTGACCGCATCGACGCCCAGGTCTTTGAACAGGTAGTGGGCGAGGGCCGTTGAAGAATTCAGATCGCCGTGTTTGGCGTCGATGATCAGGGGGAGATCGCGCGGCACCAGATCGCGCACCTCCAGCAGCAACTCCAGTCCGAGTGGGCCCAGGGCTTGGTAGAAGCCGAGGCTGGCCTTGATCGCACAGACGTGGGGACTGGTTTCCTCCACCACCGCCTTAATCCAGTGCCTGGCCTGACTCAGGAAGGAACGGTTGCCCATCCCCCGGCGCAGAGCCCAGCTCTGCAACATCTCGGGGTTCGGGTCGAGTCCCGTCATCAGCAGGGACTGACGCTCTGCGATGGCTTCAGTGAGTTGAACGAAGAAGCCCATCGCCCGCTGGCGGCTTGAGTCGTTGTTAAGGGATCCCTGGCGCCCTGGGAAAGGGCATGACACAGCTCGTTGCAAAACGGAGCAGTCTCATGTGCCCATCAAGGTCGGGGCTGGGGCTTGAACCACGGCAGCCTCAAAGGGGTTCTGGCGACAGAGCCGCTGCAGTTGAGCCTCAGGAGGCTCGCGAGACTCGCTGCCGATGCCTGGCTTCTGGGCTTTGGCTTTGCGATGGTTTGGAACCCACTCAAGCCTCATGAGCTGGCAAGAACTTGAGCGCTTGGTCGTCGATGCGGAGACCCGTCCGCACTTGCGTCACCTGCTGCGGCGCTGCCGCGATGACAACGGTCTCTTGCTGCAGGCCCGTCTCCTGGGCTATCGCATTACCCGCGTCGATCTGCAGCAGGCCTGGCTGCAGCACCGCCAGGACGAAGAGCTCAAGTCCTTGCAAGGCTGAGGGGGATAGCTCGGGATCTGGCCCCCAGCGCTGGATGCCAGTGAGAGCCCACGGTTCGATCCGTTCGCTGCATTCCCTGCGTGAATCTCGAGCTCGATCGACGTTGTTTGGAACTCGCGGTCGCGGACCTCAGGGCGCTGCCCAGCTCCGATCGACCGACGGCCATCGGTCATCTGCGCGCGATCGACTCAGCCTTGGCGGAGAAGCTGACTCTGGAGCTGCTCTTTGAGTTCAGCTGACGCTCAGCAGTCCCTCGCCGCCAGCACCTGGGCCTGCCCCTTGCCGTCCCGTCCGATGGGTTGGGGGTCGAAGTCATCAGCACTGACATCAAAACTGCCGCTGTTGCACCAGAGGGTGAGTTCGCGTTTGGTGTAGCTGCCCAGGGCTCGCCCCTTGCCCTGTTGCATCGCCATCCCAACGCACTGGTCCTGACTGCCCCAGACGCAGCTGGCCGCACCGAGAAGCCCCCCGATCAGATTCGTCGCGATCTGCTGGCCCCGCTCAATTTCGAAACGCCGCACCTCATAGCGCCGTGCCCCCAGCAGGGAATCCCCTGGCTTCCCGGGGAGTGGCCGGCTGAAGGTTTCGTTGGTGTCAACGGTCCAGTTCCCCACCGACTGCCCCGGTTGGAGCTGGCTGCTCAACCCCCGGGTCAGGGCCTGAAAGCGATCCTTGGGATAGCCGTGGTGCTGCCTTGAGATGCGCTCGTAGTCGCCCATCTCAAAGAGCAGATTCGCCGTATTGGAGAAGTCGTCCACCTGGAGTGCGCCGACGTTCAACAGCCAGCCGAGAAAGACTCCGGTTCGCCAGTCGGCAGCGAGTTCCTCCTGTTTGACGGTGAGCCCCATGCCGCCACTGAAGGGGCCGAGCCCCTTTTCTCGGTTGACGTGATGGCCCCACTCATGGGCCAAGACGGCCAGATCCAGCAAGAGCAGGGCAGCATCGCTCTGGCCCTTGGCTGCTCTGACGCTCTTGCGCAGTTCCAGGGCCATGGCGATTTGTTTGCTGGGGGGGCAATAGAAGGCCATGGGATGGCGCACCTCCTTCACCCCGCAACCATCGGCGCGATCGCCCGCGAAGAGCAGTTGTGGCTTGACCTTGGTGCCCCAATGGCGGTGGAGCAGCTCATGGGCCTCCCGGAGATAGGCCTGGCGTTGGCTGGCTTGTCGGGACGCCTCGAGCTTCAGGGCATCTTTGGCGGATGCGGCTTCCAGCACCGGTGGGGGTTCCATGCCGGGTGCCCAGGGCTGGGCCGAAGCGCCAAGGGCCATGGCGAGGCTGATCAGGAGCGCACCCAGCGGTTTGCCAAAGCCTGCTCGAGGGATGAGATGAGTCATGGTCTTGATCGCGAGACCACCGCAGCGGCGAGCAGCCCCCCTGCGAAGCCGCTGGCATGGCCGATCCAGCTCACCCCAGCTGGGGTGAAGAACGGCAAAAGACTGGGGAGAATTCCGCCATAGATCAGCAGGACCGCCAGCGACAGAAGCATGGTCAATGGTCTGCGCTCCAGCCAGCCAATCAACAACAGGTAACCCAGTAATCCATAGACCACACCTGAGAGGCCGTGGGCGCCATTGGGCCACCACAGCCAGACCGGAATAGCCGTGAACAACACAGCGGCCCAGACGGCCAAATAGTCCCACTTGCTCTTGAAGCAGACCAGCCAGGAGAGGGGAAGAAACAAGCCGCTATTGGCGAGGAGATGTCCCCAACCGCCGTGGCTGAAGGGGGCTGTCAGGATCCCCAAGGCCGGACCACCGGGAAGCATCGGCAAGTTCCACTGCCCGCGAAAGAGCAGTTGATCGATTCCCTCCTGCAGCCAAGCCAATGCCAGCAGAGCCAGCGGGATCAGCAGCGCCGCCTTGAGATCCCGCGTCATGCCCTCAGGAGCTGGATCTCCATGACGGCCAGCGCTTCATCAGGCAGGCCAAGAAAGGCATTGAGCCATGCGTCCTGGCAGGGGGCGATGCTGGCGACCCCCACCAGTTGCCCCCTGCCGTCCTGGTCGAGGGGTCGCCCTTGACGGCGGTGCCGCAGCCCCTCGATGGACCCGCTGGTCAGTGCGGTGTCCACGACGAGATCTGAGGCTTGGTAGACGGGTTGACGGGCAGGTCCCAGGGTGAAGCGAAAGCGAGATCGGAAGCGCAGGCTCAGGGCGCCGCTGCTCGGGTCCAGCTCGCCCTCGAGCTGTTCTGGCTGGATCTGAACGCTGATCCCTGGGGGCAGCGGAAGGCCCAAGAGCCGGGCTGTTTGGCAGTCCAAAGGGGGGATGGTCAGCCCTGCCATGGGCACCTTCAGTGCGAGGCGCCCCTGTTGATCGGCAGGGGATTGGAGGACGGGGCCCCCACCACTCGAAGCGTTGTACGAAAACGGGGGGAAGCGTCCGATGACCAATTGACACTGGGCCCCCGTTCGGAGCTGCCAGGTATTGGTCTCAGAAGCCCGTGCGGAAGCGATCAAGTTTTCCTTGGCCGTGCCAATCGGCCAGGTCCTCGTACCCGCCGATCATCGCCCCCTCAATCCAGATCTGGGGCAGTGAGCCCGCCTCCGGTGGGGCCAGCTCGAACGGAATTCCCAGGCTGCGCAGCATGCGCATCGCGCGGTTCGACCAGGGGCATCCCTCGGCAACAGCAAGCCGGATTCGCGGTTGAGCAATGGAGGAAGGAGAGCGCGTGGGGGCGGCTTGCTTCAGCAGACCCACCAATAAATCGGCACCTTTGAGCACTTCACTGCCGTGCTCGAGATGTCCGCCCCAAACCTGGCACTCGCCATCGGAGAAGCTCAGGTGCAGGTGCACACCCTGAGGGGAGATCATCCCCTGCAGGCTGATGATTTCGAGCTCTCCCGTCAGCACAGTCGGTTGGTCACTGCCGGGGCAAGCAAAAGCGACCCTGCTCAGGTTGCCGACAATGCTCAGTACAAATCCTTCTGCCTGCTGCTGCTGGGCTAGCTCTTCAAGGCTTTTGCGAAGGTCGGCGCCAGGGCCGAGGTGAATCGCTTGAGGCTCCATGCCTGTCGTCAGGCGCCGATTTTTTCATTCGGGACCCACTGGGCTAGGCGCTGTTCGTGGCGCACCAGCTGGTAGCGGTTGAAATCCGTGGGTGAGTTGCCGTAACGGAGCTTGAGCTCGTGCAGTTCCTGACGCATGGACTGCAGGACGGGATTGTTCTCGTTCACTCCCTGAACTCAAACCTAAAGCCAACCTTAAGCCCCTTTTTGGCGCGGCGCTAGTCCCCCTTGAGACGGCCGTGGCTAGGGATGGAGTGGAGATTGAGGTGATTTGGTGATGGAGCAAGCCTTTTCCGTGGTGGCGCACCCCCAGGCGCTCGTGGCAGCCGGTGGCCTTCTGGCGCTGAGCTTGGCCTTGGGGCTGGAGCTCAGCCTCCTTGTGCGCCTCCTGTTCAAGCCCGCTTCCACCCAGGTGGAGTCCTGGTCTGCCTCGAACCCTGAGTCCTTCGATTGGATGTACGAGTAGGTCCTCCTGCTCAATGGGCGTGACAACAGCGAGGGATGCGTCTTGGTCGCTTGATGCGCTCACCCCAGGGGATCGCCGCAGGGTGGTTGATGCCCTCCGCTACGTCGGCAGGGATCTCCATCACCGTTCGTTCTCGGTCTCGTCCGATCGGCGCGAGCTTCTTTGGCAGGAGATGGATGCCTGCTTGCAACTCGCTGAGCGGCTCTCCGTCACCGTTGATTCCGGAGCGGCTGTCGCTCCGCTGTCTGATTCCACGTTCCGCCCCTGCACCGTGATCACTGGCGCCTCCAGTGGCATTGGTGCAGCGTTGGCTCGATCCTTCGCGCAGCACTCAGAGGTGTTGGTGCTGGTGGCGCGTCGTCAGGACCGTCTGGACGAGCTGGCTGCCGAGCTGGCGCAATCCGCCGCTGCGAGGGTTGTACCGGTGGCGTTGGATCTCAATCAACCGCGGGCCGTCGATCAGTTGTTGGGGCGACTGGCGGCGAATGGACTCTGGGTCGAGACGCTGGTCAATAACGCGGGCTTTGGGCTGCGGGGAAGCTTCGAGGCGTCCTCTTGGATGCAGCTGGAGTCGATGCTGCGGTTGATGGTGGAGGTCCCGACGGAGCTCACGCGGCTGGTGTTGCCAGAGATGCAGCGGCGTCAGCAGGGAACGATCCTGAACATCGCCTCTCTGGCGGGCCTGATTCCGGGACTGCCCGGCAGCACGCTCTACAGCGCCGTGAAGGCCTACCTGATCCGCTTGTCCCAGTCCCTCGCGGCTGAGAACAGTGGCTCTGGGATTCGGGTCATGGCCCTCTGTCCGGGCTACGTCCACACCGAATTCCACGCCGTCCTGGGGGTCGAGCAACGCATGCAGCGTCTGCCGGGGGTGTTCTGGATGTCCGTTGATCAGCTGGTGCGCTGGACCGAGCGCGCCCTCCAGGGCCGCCAGGTCGTTGTGGTCCCCGGACGCTTGAATCGTCTGATCGCGGCCTTGGCCCACTACCTGCCGCTGCCCTGGGCTAACACCCTCAGCGCGGCCTTCTCGCGCCGATTTCGGAGCAGGCCTTGAGCATCACGGAGATTGGGATGCAACTGGGGCTGCTGGCGGTGGCCCTGCTCTCCAATGCCCTCTCGGCGTTGGCTGGAGGCGGGGCTGGACTGGTTCAGCTGCCCGCCTTGATCCTGATGGGCCTTCCCTTCCCAGTGGCCTTGGCGACCCATAAGGTCGCCAGCGTCTCCCTGGGGGTTGGCGCCAGCCTGCGCCATGCGCAAGAGAGCAGCCTGAATGCACGGCTCTCGGCGTTGATCCTGCTCAGTGGACTCCCAGGGGTCTGGCTCGGGGCCCGCACGGTTCTGGCGCTACCGCCCCAACTCTCCACTCTTCTCTTGGGTCTTCTGACCATCGCCCTAGGGGTGTATTCAGCCTGTCGCCCTCAGCTCGGTGCTTCCTCTGGCGGCCAGAGCTGGACAACAGAGCGATTGGCCCTAGGGGCATTGGTGCTCTTCGCCATCGGCTTCCTGAATGGCTCCTTGACCTCGGGGACGGGCCTGTTCGTCACCCTCTGGCTGGTGCGCTGGTTCGGACTGGACTACGGCAAGGCCGTCGCCCATACGCTGATCTTGGTCGGCCTGTTTTGGAATGGGACGGGGGCCCTGACCCTCGGTGTCCAAGGGCAGATTGCCTGGAGTTGGTTGCCGATGCTGCTGATCGGCTCACTGGCTGGTGGCTATTTGGGGGCCCATGTCGGCCTTCGTCAGGGGGCAGCGCTGGTGAAGCGTGCCTTTGAACTGCTCTGCCTGGTGATGGGGTGCTCGCTGCTGCTGAAGGCGCTGAGCTGAACTCAGCTCAGCCGCCGAGGGCGGTGAACAGGCCGACGCTGAAGCTGGTCAGACTGACGGCGATCAGTGGTCGAGTCCAATCGGGCATGGCCGCATCTCATCTCCCACAACAGTCGCTGAGATCCACTGGCCTGTCGGTGTGACTCGCTACCTGCTGCCCTGCGCTTTGCTTCGTCGATGACCTCCCCTGGGCTCCAGCTCATTGATCAAGACCTTTTTGATGCGGTGGCTCTACGGGCGCGAGCCAGTGAGCGCCTGCGGATGAACTTCAACCTGCATCAGGAAAGCGATCTGGTGCAGCGCTTCTTGAATGTCATGCAGCCCGGTACCTACGTCCGGCCCCATCGCCATTGCCGCCCAGGTACGGGGGAGGGGTTTGAGTGTTTTGTGGTGCTTCAGGGCTCGATCGGGGTGCTGTTGTTCGATGCCAACGGAACATGCCTGCGTCAGGAGCGACTCGATGCAGCAGGTCCCGTTCGCGGCCTTCAGCTCGACGAGGGCCTCTTTCACTCGCTCGTGGCCCTCGCCCCCGATTCGGTGATTTTTGAACTGAAGCAAGGTCCTTATCAACCGCTCGCCGATAAGGACTTTTTGGCTGGGTTTCCCCAGGAAGGCGAGCTTGAATCCGGTCAGCAGGAGCTGGAGTGGAGGCGTTCGTTTGATGTCTGAACTGGCTGCCTTTTTGCAGTGGAATACCCCCAACCTTCTGGCCGATGAGATCCGCGACGCCAGCTGCCATTGGTTGCTGCTGAAGGGGCTGGGGCTCGACCCGGGACCAGGTCGGCCCAGCGCCGATCTCCAATCCTTGGTCCTGCCGATGGAGGAATGGCAGCTGTCGATCACCACGGCGGCTTTTTACAGCGCGCCCGAGCAACACGAGCCCAATCCCATCCAGTTCCGCATTCCCCTCACGGCGGCGAACACCTTGGTCTTCGCCCTGTTCTCAGGGCAAACCACTCCGCTGGATCCGGCCGAGTGGTCCTTCTGGTTGGTGCCCGTCAGCAAGTTGCATCCCGAGCGCCAAACGATGGGTCTCAATCCCTTGATGCGCGCCTTTGGCGAGGGACTGACCTACGGCGCATTGCTCGAGCAGCTGAAACCGAGCCGGGCCGTGTTCCGCATCGTTCTGGATGAGGAGTCCGCCAATCCATCGACCAGCGATCCGCTCGCTGGTCAGGAATTCGAGAGCTATGACGCGGCCTACGACGTCCTTGAGCGCTACTACGCCGATGTCTGTTGTTCCGATGAGCGCAGCTACTACCGCATCGAAGAGCTCTCCTCGGTTTGATAGCGGCTCAGTGCTTCGCGGGTCGACTCAGCGAGGGGCCGCGTTTGCTTCAGTTTTGGGCTGAAGGCCCCGCCGGATAGCAAGGCGTTAGGGCAGAAGAGAGCGAGATCCTGACCCTCCATCAGCTCCAGGGCCGGGAGTGGCGTCTCGAGGCGGGCACGAAAGACATGTCTGATCTTTCCCGGTTGGCTTGAGACATACCAAAGATCCGGCGTGCCGATCTCCAGTCGAATTTCCTCCCAGAGTTCCCGGCGCAGCGCTTCCTCGGGGCCTTCTCCGGGCTCAAGGTGCCCGCCAAAGAGACCCCAGCAGCCGGGAGCGACGATGCCTGCAATGTCATCCCGCAGCTGCAGTAACCAGCTGCCGTTGTGCTCGAGAACGGCCAGAGCCACCTGCACTTGGGTCATGCACGGATGATGGTCAGAGCAACGGGGCCATGCCTGTGTCGAGTTTCCACTGGTTGCAGCGGCTCAGCCTTGCGCTTCTTGCCGCCGCCGCTGTCCCTCTCTGGACGGCGCCGGCCCGCGCCATTGAGGAGGTTCTGATTGAAGTCCCTCTGTTGCGCTCCAGCTTCAGCGTCAAGGTCAGCGAACTGAAAAGTCCCAGTGCCCTCATGGCGGGCCGGAGCGACCTGGCGGAATTGGATCGGGCCTCGGACGGAGCGGTGAGTCAGCTGCTGATGCAGGTGCTTCAGCGACCGATTCCGATCTCGATGATTCGCTTAGCCGATGGGTCCGTTGGCTCACCTCTGCTCGAGCAAGCATTTTTGGTGGTCTCATCCCTCGGCACGATCGAGGGGCGAGATCCCGATCTGACGGGGCAAACCTTTCGTCAGGCGTTGGATCGGGCGAGGGTGAACGCCACTGGTGGTGAGCCCACCCTGGTCGAATTAATCGAGGCCCTTCCTGGCCAGCGGGTGCGCTTCAACCTCGGCCAGGTCAAAGCAATCCTGGGGCGCATGTTGGCCCAACGCGTCCAGGCCAACAGCTTCTTCGCCCAGACCCCACCTGATCTGCTGCCAACGGCTCCTGCACCGTCGTCATCTCCAGCGGTACGACAACGGCAGGTGCGTCTTGCGGTGCCCCATCGCACACGGCCCTTGGAGGTGGTGCTCGTTGAACCCTCGCAAGGGGGCAATGGGCGATTGGTGTTGATCTCCCATGGCCTCTGGGATAGTCCCAAGAACTTCGCGTCCTGGGGGGCTTTGCTGGCCTCCAGGGGCTACACCGTGGCCCTGCCCCGCCACCCCGGCAGTGATAACAAGGAGCAGGCCCTGATGCTGAAGGGAGCGGTTCCTCCCCCGAAGCCCATTGAGCTGGCCCTGCGCTTTCGCGATCTCAGCGCGGTGACAGATGCGGTGGCTGCTGGTCAACTCAGCGGCGTGACTGGGGTCAACGCCAACGCTGTGGTTGTCATTGGTCACTCCTGGGGCGCGACGACGGCGTTGCAGCAGGCGGGTCTGGTGCCCCAGGCGACAACGCTCAAGAAGCGATGCCCGCAAACCAGTGATCCACAGCGCAATCTGAGCTGGACCCTGCAGTGCAGCTGGCTCGATGGCGTGGATCAGGCCGCCCTTCGCGATCCGCGGGTCGTTGCAGCCGTGGCCGTCTCGCCGCCCATGTCACTGCTGTTTTCGGTTCCGCAACTGCGCAACGCCAGTGCACGTCTTCTGGTCGTGAGTGGCACCCATGACTGGGTTGTGCCACCTGACCCCGAGGCAATCACACCGATGCGCCAGGCCGTGCCCTTCGGGCACCAATTGGTTTTGGCGAAAGGGGGCGATCATTTCAATCTGCGCCCCGGTCAGCAGGCCAATGGAGGGGTGCTGGGTCCGCTGCTGCTGGCCTGGGTTGAGGCGGCCTATCAAGCGGGCCCCGCGCTCTCCCCGTCAGCCGGCGCGCCGCCACTGCTTGGCACAGGCCCTTGGGGCCATCCATTGATTCCCCTCAAGGACGTCTCGACCGCGATCCAATCGGACAGCTGAGTCGATCTACCCATCGCCCGTTGCCACTGGCTTCGCTTCGATGGCGCTGAAGCCTCCTCACACAGCCCTGCCTGGGCTGTTTTTTATGCCTCGCTGTTTCGGGGTACGGCTTGGCGCCAGCCCCCTTCCTCCAAAACAGTGATCGGGGTGTCAAAGCACGCACTGAGACTTGCGCTCGTCAGCAGTGCCGCGGCAGGACCATCGGCCACGATTTGCCCGCGTTTGATCAGGACAGCGCGTTGGACCTCAGGGATCACGGCCTCCAGTTGATGCGTCACCAGCAGCAACGTGGTTCCTGTCCTGCTGAGTTGCCGCAGGCTGTTGAGGAGTTGGTGCTTGGCCTTGAAGTCCAGGCCATTGATCGGTTCATCGAGGACCAGCACCTCGGGTTGATGAATCAATGCGCGGGCGAGTAGCAAGCGCCGCCGCTGCCCATCCGAGCAATGACCGAAGGCCTGACCACGGAGATCAGCCAATCCAAGCTGCTCGAGCTGGTTCAGTGCTTCTGCCCGTTGCTGCTGTGTTGGGCGTTGGGGACGGCCTAGCCCGACTGAGCCAAAGAGGCCGGAGAGAACAACGTCTTCCGCTGGCACCGTTGGGATGTAGCCGCTCTGCAGGTCACTGGAGACCAGGCCGATGCGTTGCCTCAGATCCCAGAGGTTGACGGTGCTGCTGCCAAACAGCTTCAGCTCAGAGCCCGGCTTCACCACGGGGTAGAGCTGACGATTGATCAACTTGATCAAGGCGCTTTTGCCCGCACCATTGGGTCCCAGAAGCACCGTGGGTTCCCCTGGTTGCAAGCTCAGGGTCAGATCGTTGAACACTCGCCTGGCACCAAGCCAGGCCTCAACGGAGATGGCCTCGAAATAGGGGGTCGCGCTCATGAACATCGGCCACTGCTTCCAGCATCGGTACGGGCCGGCTCTTTAGGGTCAGCCCCATGCAGCCTTTTTTCCTGCTGGAGCCCGGAGATGGCTTGGTGCTCTGCGGGGCCAATGGCCAGATTTCCCACGTCGACCGCACGGCTCAACAGCGCTTGGGCCACCACTCCCAGGAGTGGTGCGGCCGCGCGATTGGCGAGTGCTGGCCGCAGTTGTCTGATCTCATCGTCCAGGAACACCGGCGTTTAGCTGAGGGGCCGCGGGACCATGTGCTGCCTCTGCCCCATCCAACGGGGGTTGAGCTGGCCACCCGCCTCCGTCTGTTTGCCTGTGACTCTGGCTTTGGCGTTGGCATCCTCCGGCGCCGGGCGCAACGACTCGATGCGGCCCCCGAGGAAACCAACGAAGACGCCTACCGCCGTTTGCTCGAGGGGGTCCTGGACACGGCGCAAGATGCCGTCTTGGTGACCTTGGCTGAACCCTTGGATGCCCCGGGTCCTGTCATCGTTTACGCCAACCAATCGCTACTGGATCAGACTGGGTACGCGCTTCACGAGGTTCTCGGCAAGAGTCCGAGGCTCTTTCAGGGTCTGGAGACTTCGAAGGAGAGCACCTCTGCACTACGGGCGGCGATGGATCAGTGGAAGCCAGCGTCCATGGAGGTCATCAACTACCGCCGCGATCAATCCACCTGTTGGATTGAGCTCAAGGTGGCGCCCCTGGCCGATTCCTCGGGCTGGTACACCCACTGGGTCTCGGTCCAGCGGGACGTGACTGATCGCGTGCTGCTGAAGCGTCAACTTGCCCAAGAGGCCAGGGCGCTGGCTGACAAGCTCGATCGCTGAAGGGGCCCCGGCCGATTGCTGACCTGACACCCTGCAAGCTGAGAGCTGCTTCACGTCTCTTTACAATTGCGGCACAAGCGGTGTTCCGTTGCTCTCGCGCGTTGCCATCGATTTCGTCAGCACGGTCTTTGGCCTACCGCTGCGGCAACTCGCCTTGGCCTGCAGCTTTGCTCCGGCCTACCTGACCATCCCCGCCGTTCGTTGACATCGCCTTGATCGCGGGCATCGTTGCGACAGCGATAGGCCTGGGAGATGCAAAGCCTTCCTTTTCTGGGTGATGAGCGCATCAAGGTCAGCTGCGATCTTCGCCGAGTTCACCTGGCTCGCTTGGATGCCCTGAAGGAACAGTGGGGTCTTCCGTCGCGGGCGGCTGCACTGCAACGTCTTCTCGATCTTTGTTTCCTCGGCGACATCAGCCTCGATCAGTGCCATTAAGTTGCCGGCACTGCAGTCCTCGCCATGGCAACCACAGTCCTCAAGTTCAGTTCCGAGGATTGCGGCACCTGCCATCGGATGAGCCACTACGACGGCAAGGTTGCTGAAGAACTGGGGTGCATCTTTGTCAGCGTGATGTTGCAGGACACCGAGACCTATCGCAGATACAGAAAGGTCCTGCTTGCGCAGTATCCCAACAAGGAAGGAATGGGCTGGCCGACCTACCTCGTGGTGGAAGACCCCGACGGTGAGTTCATGATCCACGGTGAACTCAAAGGCGGGATGCCCAAGGGTGACTTCCGCACCAAACTCGCGGCACTCCTGCCCAATCTTTGAACTTTCTTCCAGGGGATCGCTTGATCCCTACCCGCGGAAACGTTCTATTGGCTTAGACAAGCGGTGCTTGAAGGTGGAGTCGCAGCCGTCACCAGCCTGGATCCATCGGGGCTGCCGGATTGCTCTGATGGATCAAGCCGATCACACCCGTTGCTACGCGATTCAGCACCGAAGCGGTCTGTCCCTCGGGACCTGCACCTCCCTGGATCACGCCCGTGAACGGATTGACCAAGAATTACCGCTGCTGAGGCAGCGCCTGATCGCAGCCGCCTAGTCCTTCAGGCGATGCGAAGCTGGTGATCGCGCTATGCAGTGGTGTGCCTCAGTCCGTTCTGCTCTGCGGCTACTACGGCGAACACAACCTTGGCGATGACGCCTTGTTGCAGGCTGTCCTTGGGGAGCTGCCTGAAGCTTGGACGCCTGTCGTCACCGCGTTTGACCAGGACCAGGTGCGGCAGTTGCACGGCGTCGAGACGGTGCAGCGCCGTGACCTCAAGGCCGTTCTTTCCTGTTTGAGAGCCTGCGATGCCCTGGTCTTGGGCGGCGGAAGCCTGCTGCAGGACAGCACCAGTTTTAAAAGCCTGATCTACTACGCCAGCTTGATTACCGCCGCCCGATTCCAGGGCAAGGCGGTGGTGCTCTGGGCCCAGGGACTCGGTCCACTTCAACGCAAGCGAACGCGGGCCCTGGTGCGTCTGCTGCTCCAGATGACGACTGCCGTGAGTTGGCGTGATCCTGAATCGGCGACCTTGGCTCGCCGTCTGGGGTGCGACGGCGAGCACGCTGCGGATGCGGTTTGGATGTTGCCGCAGCAGCAGTGGCTCGGCCGTGGTGGACCAATCGTGGTCTGCTGGCGGCCAACGCCCTTGCTCCAGGGCAGTGATTGGAGTCCTTATCTCCAGGCCCTGGACCAGTTATCCACAGAGGCAGACCGCGAGGTGTTGTGGCTTCCTTTCCATCGCAACCAGGACGCTGATCTGTTGGAGCAATTCCGCCGGGAGGGGTTGATGCCCGAGAGCTTATCGAGGCGCAGTCGCCAACTCAGCGCGAGCCATCCCAGGGAGGCGATGGCCGTGTTTCGCTCCTCTGGTCTGGTTCTGGCGATGCGCCTGCATGCCTTGATTCTGGCGGCCCTCTCCGGTGCTCCGGTCAGCGCCCTGAGCTACGACCCCAAGGTCCAGGCCTGCGCTGATCAACTCCAGTCTGAGGCCTTGGACTTGCGCCAGCGCGGCCGGACTGCTGAGGAGTGCTTGACGCTCTGGCGCAGCAGCTTGGATGGTCCTCCGGCGAGCAGGGTGATCGCCTCGATCCGCTCGACGGTGGAGCTGCATCGACGCATCCTGCGTGCCGCCCTATGTCGCTGATCCTGGATCTGGCGGCTACGAGCTGTCTCTGCTTGCTTGTACTCCTGCTGGCTTTGGAGCTGCAACTGGGCCGTGCCCCAAGGCTGACCAAGACGGATTCGCAGCAGTGCCCCGAAGACTGCGGGTGGCTGCGGATTCTCGTGCCCGCGTACAACGAGCACGACAACATCGAGGGATGCCTTGGGGCGATCGTTGCGGCCTGCCCGCCGGACTGGCCGATCGAACTCGTCGTGATTGATGACGCCTCAAGCGATGACACCCAGGCCTTAGCTGAGCTGTGCCGCACGAGCTGCAGCCGTTCTGATCTCCACTGGCGGATTGTGCAGGCCGGAGCGCGCCCGAGTGGTGAGCGCTGGTCCGGCAAGAATTGGCCAGCAACCATCGGTTCGGAGTTGCCCTGGCCCGATGGGACGGCAGCGCGGCAATGGTTGCTGTTTCTCGATGCCGATGTGCGCCTGCAGCCCGGGGTGATTGAGGCTGCCCTTCAAGAGGCCTGCAGTCAAAGCAGCGATCTGTTGACCCTGGCTCCCCGGCTGCAGTGCAGTTGTCTTGCGGAATGGTTGGTGCAGCCGATTGTGGCCACCCTGTTGGGCTTGGGTTTTCCGATTCGGCGCAGCAACGACCCCAACGATCCAACGGCGTTTGCGGCTGGTCCCTTCATGCTCTTTCGCCATTCCAGCTATCGGGCGATTGGAGGCCATCGCGCTGTTGCCGCTGAGGTGGTCGAAGATCTGGCCCTGGCCCGAGCGGTCAAGCAGGCCGGCCTGAGTCTGCGGTATCTGCTTGGCGTTGATCTTGTCGACCTGCAGATGTATCGCTCCTTGGCAGCGCTGTGGGAAGGCTGGACCAAAAACTGGTTTCTGGGGGTTGATCGCAATTGGTTCAAAGCCGTTGGCAGTGTCGCTGTGGTGTTGCTGCTGTTTGCCGCTCCCTGGTTCAGCGCCGTTGCTCTGTTGCTGCAGGGATGGCTTGGCGGTCCGATTGAGCAAATGGCGATTTGGGCTGTGGGCTGCTCCATCGCCCTGGTCTTGGCGATCCGTCTGTGGAGTGCCTGGCGCTTTGGCACACCGATCAAATTCTGGTGGTTGAGTTGGCTTGGGGCGTTGCTGATTGCGGCCATCGTGCCCGCCAGTATTTGGAAGACGACCACCGGACGTGGTTGGACCTGGCGTGGGCGCCAGCTCGAGGGCTGACGCATAGGCGCTAATCCTGAATTGCGTAGTGCTGTACACGCCCTGGAGACCAGGGAGTGCGGTTCATTGGGCTATCCCACGGACGCAGCATGTCGTCAGGAACAGCCACCCAAGCTCAGATGTTTGAGCTGATCCCCTACGAGAAGTTCCGCGATACCCCTGCGGTTCGTTTCTTCGATATCACCGTCGACAACTCCAACGCGCGGGATCTGGTCATCCATAGCGGGCCGGCCGTTAGTCCACCGGATGAGCCCAATACGGGCGCCTGGCAGTTCTATCTCCACCCCCATCAAGAGGACAATCTGCTCGCTCTAACCGGGGGTCGCCTGTTCTATCTGGTGAACTTCGGCTGGAATTATCCGTATCACATTGTTCGTCTTGAAACCGGTGGTGACATTCTCCGGATTCCGCCCGGAACCTTCCACCGTTCGATCTCGGATGAGGAGGGATCGGTCGTGCTGAATCAGGCAATCCGTGATCCAGGAGCCAGCGTTGCCCGCGAGTTTCGCGTCTACAACAGTCGACTCATTCCTCGTCTGTTTGCGACCACCTTTCGCTCAGCGCCGTTGCCCAAGTTGCATGGCGTCAGCTGGTAAGCGTTCAACGGGACTGGGCCGAGCAGAGGATTTCGGCCTGGATCTCCCAATTCAGCGTGCTTTGCACCCCCGTCGGCCCTGAAAACGTGCCGCTGACCGCCGCCGTGAGATCTGATTTCGAAGAGGTCACCACGGGGATGTAGCGATCATCCACCGCCCCCTTGCCACTGGCATCGAACCCTCGCCAGCCTGCTCCCTGGAGGTAGACCTCGGTCCAGGCGTGCAGGTCGTAGCGCTCAGGTTTGGGCTCCACAAGGTGATAGCCACTGACAAACCGGGCTGGAAGTCCAACGCTGCGGCAGCACTCGATCATCAGCATGGCGAGATCACGGCAGGAGCCGATCCGCTCCTTCAGTGTCCGGCCCGCAGGCCAAGCGGGGCCTTGATGGCGCTCGGTGTATTTGACGCGGTCCTGAATGATCTCGATCAGCTGCTGCAAAAAGCTCAGGCAGCTGCCATCACTCCCTGTGAGGGCTTCTTGGGCCAGATCGACAGCGGCGGCATCATGTTGACCGTTGGGCAACCAGCCTTGGAGGTTGCTCATGAGATCGGGGTTCAGCCTGCCGATGGCGAGCGGCAGGTTCAACATCGTTTCGTCCAGGCAGGCTTCGATCAGGGGTGGTATGAACGTCTCAACCTCGCTCGTGGCCACCACCTGAAAACAATCGGTTTCCTGGAGAAACCGTGCCCGGGTGATGGTGTCGCCACCTGCTGCCATCAGCTCATAGAGCTGGCTCGGCTCAGGCTCGATGCTCAGTTTGAAATCGATCAGACGCTGAAACCCATGGGGCCTGGGCCGCAGGCAAAAACGATGGGGTCCCAGCAGCACGGGCTGGCTGTAGCGGTAGTCGAAGCGATGAATTAAGCGGGCGCGCATGCCAGGTCTTGACCGGAAGCGGTGGTGGACAGGGAGGTGGAGCTCACGGGGATCACTGTTGTGTCTTCGGGGCTCAGTCCGCCCGGAAGCACGAAGTAGCGAGCGTGAATCAGATTGTGCAGCTGGTTGAGGTCCTGCTGAAGGCCATCAATCGCCTCATGGAGACCACCGGCGATCAGCGTTTCAATTTTGCTGAAACTCCAGCGGGCCTGCGTCAGACCCACCATGCACTCGAGGTCGTCGGGCGTCCCGGCGGCGGCATCGCGCCCGATCACCTGAAGCGTCTCATGGATCCGCTCGAGGCAGTAGCGCACCGACCTCGGGAAGAGGGGATTGAGCAGCAGGAAGGACGCCACCGCTTCCGGTGAAATCACCCCAACGTTGGATTGCCTGAACATCTGATAAGCGCCAGCACTGCGCAGTAGAGACATCCACTGCAACTCGTCGAGTACCCCGCCGACGTCATCAGGGCTCGGGAGCAAAAGGAAGTACTTCACATCAAGGATGCGAGTGGTCTTATCCGCCCTCTCAATCAGCCGACCGAGTCGGCTGAACTGCCAGGAAAGATCCCGACTGAGGGTGGCATCGGTAATTCCGTAAAACAATTGGCAGCCACGCCGGATCTCCCTGAGCTGCTCTGGGGTTGGCTCCTCCCAAAACCCGTCGTTCTCGACCAGGGTCCAGTAGAGACCATTGAGCTGCTCCCACATCTCACTGGTGATGACATCCCGGATCTGCCTGGCGTTTTCCCTGGCCAGCGCGATGCAGTTGACGATGCTGTTGGGGTTGGCCTCAGCGCGGATGAGAAATTCAAGAACCTGCTGTTCACCTCCACCGGGGTAGAGCGCATCAAACAGAGAGCGATGACCACTGGCATCGATCAGTGGTTGCCAGGGCTCTGCGCTACCAGGGGGGCAGTCCAGCGCCATGGCAGCACTGACCTCGACAAAGCGCGAGATGTTCTCGGCCCGCTCCACATAGCGGTTGATCCAATAGAGGGAATCCGCGACGCGGCTCAGCATGGGGCGTCCTCCACGATCCAGGTGTCCTTGCAGCCGCCGCCCTGGGAGGAATTCACCACCAGTGATCCCCGCTTGAGGGCCACGCGGGTTAACCCGCCTGGTGTGACCCAGGTGGTTTTGCCCCGCAGGATGTAGGGCCGCAGATCCACATGGCAGGGGTAGAGCTCGCCGTCACTGAGGGAGGGGACGGTGGAGAGCTCCAGGGTGGGTTGGGCAATGAAGTTGCGCGGATTGGCCTCGATCTTCGTGGCGAAGTCTTGGATCTCCTCGTCACTGGCATGGGGTCCGATCAACATCCCATAGCCTCCAGCTTCCGAGACGGCTTTCACCACCAGCTCCCGTAGATGGCTTAGGACATAGGCCCGATCTTCAGCTTTAGAGCAGAGGTAGGTGGGGACGTTTTGGATGATGGCTTCCTCCCCGAGGTAGTAGCGCACCATCTCCGGCACATAGGCGTAGATCAGCTTGTCGTCGGCAATTCCAGTTCCAGGAGCGTTGGCAATCGCCACCCGTCCCTGGGCATAGACCTCCATCAGTCCGCGGACCCCCAGCATTGAATCGCTGCGGAAGACGGCGGGATCGAGGAAGTCATCATCAATGCGCCGGTAGATCACATCGACGGTCTCCAATCCACGGGTCGTGCGCATCCAAACCCGTCCGTCTTCACAGGCCAAGTCCCGGCCCTCGACGAGGGGAATGCCCATCTGTTGAGCCAGATAGCTGTGTTCGAAATAGGCGCTGTTGAACACCCCGGGGGTCAGGAGGACGACCCGGGGGGAGTCGGTCCAGGGCGCCAGCTCCCTCAGGGTCTGCAGCAGCTGGGAGGGGTAGCGATCAATCGGCTGGACGATCCGGCCACTAAACAGGCTCGGGAACATCCGTTTCATCACCCTCCTGTTCTCCAGGAAATAGGCGACACCAGAAGGACATCTCAGGTTGTCCTCCAGGACGCGCCAGGTTCCTTCTCCATCACGGATCAGATCAAGCCCGGAGATTTGACACCATTTGCCCAAGGGGGGCTTGAACCCTTGAAGCTCGCGCCTCCACCCCAGGGAACTTTCCACGTGCTCCCGCGGAATAACCCCATCTCGGATGATGCGTTGCTCGCCGTAGATGTCACCCAGAAATTGATCAATCGCCTCTAGGCGCTGGGACAGTCCTCGCTCTAGACGCTCCCACTCCTTCGAGCGAATCAAGCGTGGCAGCGGGTCGAATGGCAGGATCCGTTCCCCCACGCGTCCGCCCGAATCATTCAGCCTGAAGGTGGCCCCGAGTCGCTTCAGTAGGACTCCAGCGGCGGCGTGATTGCGGTTGAGTTTCTCGATCCCGAGTGCACCCAGGGAGTTCACCAGGGGCTTGAGGCCGGAGCGAGGGCCTTCGGCGGCACTGAAGTATTCGTCATATCCCTTCTTTGGCCTGTACTCGGTAAACATTGCTCGAGTGGAATTGGGGCAAGCATGCAGAGCAGTCAGACCCCTTCAGGTTCCTTTCGCTACCAAAGTCCACCCCGGTTCGTGGCCACCCGCATCACCTGTAGTGGTCGCTACGGATGATGAGTTGATGCACCTATGGCAAGGGTTCAATCGCCGAGCCAGCCTCTGCTCGTTGCTCCTGAAGACCCATGGCCCAGGTCCCTGTGCTGGTCGATCCCCAAGGGGGAGTGATCTATCAGCTGCGCTCCAGCGAAGGCGAGCTTTATCAAGTGCGATTTGAGGACAACTGCCTGTTCTGCGACAGCCTCCCTGCAGGTCAAGCCCACCTGAGGCTGCTGGAGCAGCGCGCAGCCTCAGGCCTGTAGCTCATCCAGCCGCTTCAGGATCTCCTGGCTGTGGCCTAGGGGCCGTACCCCTAACCAGCGCTCTTTAAGAACCCCTTCTGGGTCAATCAAAAAGGTGTGACGTTGGGAGAAGGGCGGGATCCAGCTGCCGTAGCGCTTGCTGGTTTCTCCTCCGGGATCAGAGAGCAGCGGGTAGGTCAACGCCTCGCTTCCGCAGAACTCTTTGTGGGAGTCCGTGTCGTCTGCACTGATTCCGACCACTTCCGCATTGCGGGCATGGAACAGCTGCAGATCCCGTTGAAAGCCCTTGGCTTCCAAGGTGCACCCCTCCGTGAAATCTCGGGGATAGAAGTAGAGCACCACCCAGCTCCCTTTGAAATCGCTCAGGCTGCGTACGGCTTCGACGGCCCCCCCCTCGCCTGGAACCACGCCGGAGAGCCCAAAGCCAGGGGCCGGTTGATCGAGATCGGGCAGGGTCCCTCCCATCGAAAAGGCCTGCCGGGGGAGTCCCAGCAGGCCTAAGGCCGCAGCACCAAACGAAACAAGCAGGTTGCGGCGGTTCAACTTGATCCTGGGAGAACTCCCAGGATTGAAGCTCAGATCTTGGCCAGGTTGATGCCCAGCTGCTTGGCGTAGGCGCCCAGGCCCTTCTTTTGAATGGTCTTCAGGGCACGGGTGGAGACCCGCAGTTTCACGTAACGGTTGCCTTCAGCCCACCACAGACGGCGCTCTTGCAGGTTCACCTGCTGGAGCTTCTTCGTGCGGATGTGCGAGTGGGAGACGGCCATGCCGTTGTTGGCGCGCTTGCCGGTGAGTTGGCAGACCCGGGACATGACCGATCTTCTAAAAACACAACTTCGGGCAAATTGCCCAAGCGCCCACCATAGCAAGTCGGGTCACACCCCAGAACCCAAGGCCTCAGTGCAGTTGTGCAGGTGCAAGGTTTGCGTCGGGAAGGCGAACTCAATGCCCTCCTGGGCGAAGCGTTGGACGATCGCCAGGTTGATCCGTTGCTGGGCTTCCATCGCCTGGACGTAGTCGTTCGAAGGAACGAAATAGACCAACTCAAAATCAAGGCTGCTGCTGTTGAAGGCCACGAAATGGGCCCGGTCAAAGCGGGCATCGCCCCCCTGCTCAACGATCGCTTTCAACAGGCCAGGGATCCGTTCCAGTACGGCGTGGCTGGTGTCGTAGGTCACCCCCAGCCGATAGATCAGCCGCCGCTCTTGCATCTCCCCATAGTTCGCCACCACTGAGCTGGTCAGGGCGCTGTTGCTCATGACGATCGCTTCGCCGTTGATGCTGCGCAGACGGGTCGAACGCACCCCCACCCGCTCCACCGTTCCCCAGACCTCTCCGACTTGGATGAATTGACCGGGTTGGAAGGGCTTGTCGAGAAGGATGGTGATGTATTCGAAGAATTCAGAGACCGGCTGCTTTAAGGCCAAGCCTGCCCCGATGCCACCGGCGCTCAGCAGAGCCCAGATCGCAGCCATCTGGACACCGATGTTCTGCAGATAGAGGACAGCGCCGACGCACCAGACCAACGCCCGCAACATCGGCGCGAGGGCGCGGAGCATGTTGCCGACCGCTGGATCTCCGCTGTGGGCCGCGGAGCGTTGCAGCAACCGCAGGCTGATGCGGTTGACCAGCCGCACCAGGAACACCACCAGGATGAGTTTCGAGATGGTGAAGACCACCCGATCCGCCTCGGGAGAGGTCGGCAGCAGCCACCAAGCCCAACTGGCGCTGATGACCCAGCCAAGGATTGGGATCGTGTCCGTGATGACCTGAACGATGAAGTCATCGGTTTCGCTTCGCGTTCGCCGTGTCAGACGACCGAAGAAGATCCCAAAGATCCTTGCTGCCAGAAGGGACAGCAACCCACCGCCGAGTAGGGCCGCCACTGCAGGCGCAGTACTCCAGAGCGAGGTCATCGGTAGAGGCGAGGTTTGAGCTGTTTCCACTGTCTCGTGCTGCGTCAAGCCCCTGACAGATCCGCTGGAAGCCCGTAAGAGTGGGGAAACCCTTTTGCCTGTGTCTGAGTCCTATCTGTTAGCTCTCGACCAGGGCACCAGCAGTTCTCGCGCCGTTCTGGTGTCCTCCAACGGCGAGTCGGTGGCCTCGGCCCAGGTGCCGCTTGCCATCCACTACCCGGATGATGGTTGGGTCGAGCAGGACGCCTCCGCGATCTGGCAGAGCCAGCTGGAGGCGATGGCCCTACTGGAGCAGCGCCTCAGTCCAGGGCAACGGGCAGCAGTCAGGGCCTGCGGCATCACCAATCAGCGCGAAACCACCACCCTCTGGCGACGCAGCACCGGCGAACCCTTCGGCCCGTCCCTGGTCTGGCAGGACCGTCGGACCGCATCGATCTGCGGAGATTGGAAGCGCCAGGCGGCGGCGGATCAGTGGCAGCGCCAGACGGGACTTGTGCTGGACCCTTATTTCAGCGCCAGCAAGATCGCTTGGATGCTGCAGGCCTATCCCGAGGCCCGGCAGGCCCTGGCTGGCGATGACCTCTGTTTTGGCACTGTCGATAGCTGGTTGCTCTGGCAGCTGACCCGCGGAGCGCAGCACGCCACAGACATCAGCAATGCCAGTCGCACGCTGCTGCTGGACCTGGAGCAGCTCTGTTGGCTGCCGGAGGCGGTTGAACGCGTTGGTCTGAGCCTGAAGGCGTTGCCCGACTTACGACCCACCCGCAGCTCGTTTGGGGTGATCGCTGAGGGCCTTCCCTTTGCCGGTGTGCCGATCACGGCGATGCTCGGTGATCAACAGGCCGCCAGCTATGGCCAGTTCTGCAGGCAACCCGGCCAGGCCAAGTGCACCTACGGAACCGGTGCCTTTCTGGTCGTGAATTGCGGGCAGCAACCTCAGCGCGCCGCTGGTGGCCTGCTGAGCACCGTGGGTTGGAGCAACGCCGACGGCAGCACGACCTACTGCATTGAAGGCAGCTTGTTCAATGCAGGAACGGTCATCCAGTGGCTGCGCGATGGCCTCGGGATCATTCGTGAGTCCGCCGAGGTCGACGGGTTGGCCTCCAAGGTGGCCAGTGCGGGCGAGCTGATGCTCGTGCCGGCCTTCACCGGTTGGGGCTCTCCCCACTGGGACCCCAATGCCAGAGGGTTGTTGATCGGCATGACCCGTGACACCGGTGCACCGCAGATTGCCCGGGCTGCCCTCGAGGGGATTGCCTTAGCCGTCACCGGACTGCTGCGCGGTGCGGCCGAGGCCCTTGGCGCTCCCCTGCGCACCATCGCCGTTGATGGCGGGGCGGCGGCCTCCGCTGTCTTGCTTCAGGCCCAGGCCGACAGCGCCGGCGTTGAGGTGGTGCGTCCGGCCAATTTGGAGTCCACCGCCTTGGGCGTTGCCCTGATGGCCGGTGAGGCCGTTGGAGTGGTCGACGATCTCGAGGCCATTGCCAGCTCGGTGAGGGCTTCCTCGACCCAGGTGAGCCCTCAGCAAACGGAGGCGCAACGGGAGCGCTGGTTACGCCGCTGGGACCAGGCGGTTGAACGTTGTTTGGAGTGGCATGGCGATGCAACCGTTTGATCTGTTGATCATTGGTGGGGGGAGCAGTGGAGCCTCCCTGGCCTACGAGGCCGTTCGCCGCGGATTGCGGGTGGCGTTACTGGAGGCGGGTGATCCAGGCCAGGGCACCAGTTCCCGCAGCACGAAGTTGCTCCATGGCGGCGTTCGCTACCTGGAGCTGGCCTTCAAGCAGCTCGATGCCGCCCAACTGAAATTGGTGCGGGAGGCCCTGGCGGAGCGCCAGTACTGGATTGATCAGGCTCCTTTTTTGGCCCAACCTCTGCGTATTGCCCTACCGACCCAGGGGCCCATTGAGCAGGCCTATTACCGGATGGGGCTGGGGATGTATGACCTCCTCGCGGGAGCGGCCGGCCTCGAACCCAGTCGTGGCATCAACCGCCAGCAACTGCAACGCTCCCTGCCAGGCCTGGACCCCAATCGCCATGGCGCCGTTCTCTACAGCGATGGTCAATTTGATGATGCGCGCCTGAATCTGTTGCTCTTGCTCACGGCTGAGGCGGCCGGAGCCGTGGTTCAGCGGGATTGCACGGTCGTTGGTTTCGAGCAGGAGCAGGGCCAGCTCACGGGTGTCACAGCGCGTCAGGCCGATGGTGCGCTGAACCACTGGTCAGCCCGCTGTGTGGTCAATGCCACAGGCATCCAGGCCGACAGCTTGAGGCTGCTGGCCGACCCGCAGTGCAGTCCACGCCTTCTGGTCAGCCGGGGGGTGCACCTTGTGCTCAGCGAGCCGTTGTGTTCAGAGGGCGTCGGCCTGCTGATCCCTAAAACCAGCGATGGCCGCGTGATGTTCGTGCTCCCCTTCCAAGGCAGAACACTGGTTGGGACCACCGATTCACCTTGTCCAGTCGATGAAGCCACCTCCGTCTCCGATGCGGAGGAGGCGTTCCTGTTGGATCACCTACGCCAGTGGTTCCCAGGGCAACCCAGCTTCTCGGTGTCCAGCCGCTGGGCCGGCGGTCGCCCTCTGATTCAGCCGGACTCTGAGCGCGGCAGCAGCAAGGTGGTTCGCGAGCACGAAGTCGAACAGCTCGATTGTGGGCTGATCAGCTTGCTTGGGGGCAAGTGGACCACCTGCCGGGTGTTGGCGGTCGATGCCCTCAAGGCCATCGCCCAACAGTTGAATCGAACCCTCCCGGCCCCTGAGCCCCTGCCCCTGCTTGGAGCCGCTCAGTCCCCCGAGCAAACCGACGCTGAGCTCGCCCAGCTCGCTCAGCACTTAAAGGGTCTACTGCCGGACGGCGAACTCCAGGCCCGGCAAATTGACCACCTCATCTCCAGTTATGGCCTTCGAGCAGAGGCGGTCCTGAACGAGGCCATGGAGCCGTCTGAGCGGAAACCGCTCAGCAGCGTGGTTCCCGTTTGCCTGGCGGAGTGGCGCTACAACATCCGCTTGGAGTGGGCCCGCTCGGCAGATGATCTGTTGCAGCGGCGCAGTCGCATTGGCTTTTTGGATCAGGCGGAAGCGGAGCGGCTGACTCCAGCGGCCGAGTCGCTGTTGCTCGCCAGTTCCATGTCGCCGATCAGCCACCAGCCAAAGCCATAGGCCTGGAGGTAGATAAACCATTCGGAGCTGGCCTCTGGGAATTCACAGCCCCAGAGCAGCTCCCGAATCCGCTCTCCTTCCCATCGGCTCAGATCGATTTCGGTGGATGCGCCTGTACCACTGAGATTGACCGCAACGAGCACGGTCATGGCTTCGCAGCGGCGAATGAAGCTGACGACGCTCGGGTGATGGCTCGGCAGGGGTTCAAAGTCGCCGTGCTTCAGAGCAGGCAGCAGTTTTCGGCTGACCAGCATGTGCCGATGCCAGTTCAAAAGCGACCCCTTTAGAGACTTTTGAACTTCAACATTGATCACGCGGTAGTCGTATCCAGGTGCGGTGATGGGCGGCAGCACCAGCAGGGGATCTGGAGCACTGGAAAAACCGCCATTGCGATCCGGGCTCCAGGCCATGGGCGTTCGGTTGGGGTCACGGTCCCTCAGTCCCGGCCAATCCCCCATCCCGAGTTCATCTCCGTAATAGACGCAGGGCATGCCCGGCAAGCTGTAAAGCAGGGCATGAAGGGCCATGTTGGGTCTGGGATCTCCGTTTAAGAGCGGTGCCAGTCGTCGATTGATTCCCCAGTTCAGCCAATGGCCATGGGCAGCAGGCAGACCATGACGCACCCAGTGAATGACCTCGTCAGGCACCAGGTGGCCATCGCCCAGCCAGAGCTCATCGTGATTTCGCAGCGGTAGAGCCCAACTGCGGCCGCAGTCCAGGCTGCTGATCTCCTGAAGGAAGCGATTCAGGGCCTTGGTCTCCCCATGGGCGACCGAGGCGAAGAGATGGGCCGTCAAGGCAAAGTTGAAGGCCGCGTGCAGCTCTCCATCCTCCAGGTAGGGCATGGCTTCTTTGACCGGCTGAATCGCTTCTGCCAGGAGCAGAACGTCTCGACCGGGGTTGGCCTCGCAAAAGGCATCGACGCGCTGACGCAGGGTCTTCAAGAAGGCATGGGTTTCCGGTAGTCCTTCACACCGGGTCCCCTCGCGCTCAAACAAAAACGGAATGGCGTCGAGGCGAAATCCATCAATGCCGCGTGCCAACCAGAAATCAACGACCTGGAGTACCGCCTCCTGGACGGCTGGGTTGTCGTAGTTGAGATCAGGTTGGTGATGCAGAAAGCGATGCAGGTAGTACTGCTGCGCTATCGGATCCCAGGACCAATTGGAGTCCTCGAAGTGTCGAAAGAGGACTGGGGCATCGCTATAGCCGTCCGGGTCATCCCTCCAGACATAAAAGTCACGGTCTGGACTGCCCCGCTCCGCAAAGCGGGCCCGTTGAAACCAGGGATGCAACTGACTGGTGTGGTTCAACACCAGGTCGATCACCACCCGGATCCCATGGGCATGGGCCGCTTCGATCAGGCGGTGAAAGGCATCGAGATCCCCGAGCTCCGGGTGGATGTCGGTGAAGTCTGTGATGTCGTAGCCACCGTCCCTGAGCGGCGAGGGATAGATCGGGGTCATCCAGATCGCATCCACCCCGAGCCAACGCAGATAGCCCAGACGCTTGGTTAGGCCCCCGAAATCACCGATGCCATCCCCATCGGAATCGCTGTAGCAACGGGGGATCAGCTGGTAGATCACCGCTCCATCCCACCAGGGATGTTGTCCCGGAGCTGGAGGCCAGGTTTGTGTCCTGCTGGCCCCCTCTGGCATCGGAACAAACGGCGACTACCTCCTTGGATAGGCCGTTCTGCTGCCGCTGTCAGCCCAACGTTTTAAAAGACGTTGTCTGCCAAATCAACAAACCACTCCACATAGGCCTCTGGCCCCCCCGGAACAAGCACATCCAGCCGCAAGGGATCCTCCGGATCACTCAGACCTTTGAGCTCTGGATCTTGGAGGCTGGGGCGATCCAGTTCCCCTCCACTGCTGTCGATCAAGACCACTCGATTAGGGGTTTCAAAGGTCTGTCCGATCTGCTGCAACAACGTCAAAAAGCCACGGTCGCTGCCCCCACGGCGCCAACCGGCTTGGTCGCCCTCCACGACCCATTCAGACGTGATCGTGTCGGCAATGCCGATCAACGTGGGCATGGTTTCTGGGGCGATGCAGTCCTCTGCCAACGCCAGCAGCCCCTCCGCTGTTCTGGGGGCGGAGCGCACGTTGAAGTCCGCGCCGAGGGGAGCTTTGCCCGTGGTCCGTTCGATGTGCTGGTTGAGGAGCACCAAGAGGCCCGCTTCCTTGACAGCGCCGCGGAGCATGAATTGGAAGTCGCTGGTCCCGCGGTGCTCAGGGCTGGCCCACTTCAGTTGTTCTTGTCCCTTGTGCTGGCCCAGGTTGGGTGCCAGGTGCACGAAAAACGAATCGGCCAGCCCCTGCTCCTGCGCTTGCTTCTCGATGTTCTGGAGCAATCCGAGGCTGAGCCGCTGCAACTGACGTTGTTCTTCGACCTCCGGGCACAGGCCAGCAAAAAGCACATTGAGGTTCAGTGTTGGCGAGAGTTCGTTATCCAGCACGGCGGCCTGGGCAAGACGCTCCTGTTCTTCCGCTTTGGCATCCGGAGTGATCTGGCGAATGATCTCCCCCACCCCTCGGCTGAGCAGCGTGGGGACGGCCTTCAGAAACTGGAGTTCCGCTGGCGTGACTCCCGGATGGCTGATCAAGCCATGGCGGGTTTGGGATTGCACTCCGCCCGCCGCCAAGCCTGGGAGATACAAACCCTCAGCGGCCGGATCTCGTCCTGGCGCCAGGGCGCTTTCAACGAGTCGATTCACGCCGCGGGTGCTGCTGTGCTCGCCGTTGGTGAGGACGCGAAATCGATTCCCCAGCTTGGCGACTGCCTGGATGTACGCCACCGGTAGGACCCGGGTTAACGGATCGCGCACCAGCGGCATACAGACACCGTCGAGATCCTGAACGATCAGGACGTTCGGGTCGGCGCTGATCTGCTGCTTCAGTTCGATCAGGGAGAGACACGCCATCGGTTCCTCGTCGAACGGGTTCCACCCTCCCATGGGTCCCCCTGGCCCGTAAGGATGGGGGAAGGCCCCGATGTGATCTTGCAGAACGGTTTTTTCGAATCCAACCTGGACCCTGAACGGATCCGCCGCCGCCTGCTGGCGCTGGAGGAGGGAAAGGTCGGCTTCTACAGCGTTGGCTTGTATCCCGCTTCGCTGGCCTACAACTGCGCGATGCAAACCGATGGCTCGCGGTTGCTTCTGGCCGCGCGTCCCGGCCGTCAAATTCTCGGAGCCTTCAAGAGCGAGGAGCTCTCAGGGATGGACCCGGAGCACCGCGCCACCATGGAGCGGATGGGCACCCACGGGCAGGCCGGCCAGCTGAAGCCCAACGACCTGGGCTATTTGCTCCAGAACTGTGAATTAGTCGTTCTCAGCGCCAACAGCAACCACATCGAGGAGGACCTCCAGGAGGCCCTCAGGCTGCGCGAAGAGTTGGGGCGGGAGCATGTTGTCCTGGCCTGTCTTGCCGGTTCGTTCACCCACGATCCGATCTCCAATGAGGCCTATGTGCTGTGCCAAAAAGCACCCAACTTGGCCTTCTTCACCGGCTTCCATCGCCATGGAGCCCTGCGCAATCCCCTGGATAGCTTCACGGCAAATTTCTGCCATCCCAATGCCCTGACGGCCCTGCTGGGGGCGCGACTACTGGATCGCCTTTCCCCCAACCTTCAGGTTTCTGCTGGGGTGCACAACATCGAAGGGCAATACATCAAGGCCGCAAAAAACATGGCCTCGATTTTTGCGGGCTTTGGTTACACCTTCCACAGGGACAACCCAGGCGTTCTTCCGACCCTCTTGACCCTGCTGCTGGAGCAGTGTCTCGATCAAGCGGCCACCGTCTCGATGGCGCGAACCGACCGACAACGGCTCTACCACCGCCAGCCGATTGCCCTGACGGAATTGGGTTATGGCGTCCAGAGGATTGAGGCCGCCCTAGTGCGCGATGGTGACATGGAGAAGGTCCGCGATCACACGTTCTCGCAGTTGACGGCGATGGTTGCCGATGTGCGCGGCAGCATGATGCTGCCCACCGCCGGCAGTCCGACGCGCAATTTCCAGGCGGGGGCCGTGCTCGCGAATCGCATGCGTGAGTGCGGTCGCTGCCCGGCGAATCTCGAAGAATTCGAGTCCTGGTGCGAAGACGCGGGGTTGTCCAAAGGGGGACTCGAGGGCCTGCGCTCCCTGCGCTACTGGCCCCAGATCGTCCGCCAGTACGGCATTCCGTTGCATGACGCCTCGCTGATCAACCTGCTCTACATGGCCATCTTTGGCCGGCAAAACTCCAAACAATCGGCCTTCTCGGTGATGACCGAGAGCCGTGAACTCAGCAACTACTGCCAAGAGTCTGTGCGTCCCACCCACAGCAGGCGCTATGCGGAGGCGCTTCAAAATCTCGACAACTCAGCGGCAATGGATGTCGTGGTGAGTGCCGTTGTCGCGGACTTGGCTCGCCGTTCGGGCGGTGGCGACAGCTTTGTGGACGATGAGTCCGCCAGCGCTGATGACATCCCTGCTTATCTGCAGGCCATGAATGTGATCGAAACGGTCTGGGAGGACTAGTTCCGATCAGCGGATTCGGCGGCCAGTGGCCTGCTCGAAGTGGAGTTCATGCTCCCGCCTCCAGCGCAGCTGAAGGGGCCGATCGTTGGCTTGCGCCAGCTTTGCGCTGACGCTTTGGGCATCGGAGAGCACCTTCACACTGGTGTCCCGCACTCTCCAGTGGCTGATGACGCGATCGCCAAGCCACTCCAAATGCTGCCGTTGCGCCTCCACGGCGACCTCCTGTTCGTCCTGTGGGGCCCCGGCCTCAGCCACCGCTAAATGCTCGGGCCGCAGACCGACGAGTTCACCGGGGTGAAGCGGCAAGAGGTTGATCGAAGGGCTCCCCAGAAAACTGGCGACGAATTGGTTCTCTGGATCTTGGTAGAGCTCTGTGGCTGATCCCACCTGCTGCAGATCCCCCGCCTTCAGAACCGCGATGCGGTCCGCCAGGCCCATCGCTTCGTGTTGGTCATGGGTGACGTACACCACCGGCGCTCCAGTGCTGTGCAAGATCCCGCGCAGTTCGCCGCGCAGCTCTTCCCTGAGCTGGGCATCGAGGTTGCTCATGGGCTCGTCCAGCAGAAACAGGGCGGGCTTGCGTAGGAGCGCCCGAGCGAGGGCAACCCGCTGGCGCTGTCCTCCGGAGAGTTCGGCTGGCTTTCGATCCCGGCAGCCATCGAGTTGGAGCAGGGCCAAGACCCGCTGGACCTCTCCGTCGATCTCCGCACGGGGAACTCGCCTGAGTTCCAGTCCCAGGCTGAGGTTTTTAGCCACGCTGAGGTGGGGATAGAGGGCGTAGCTCTGGAACACCATCGCCACGTTCCGCTGAGCCGGTGGAAGGGCTGTGATGGTCTCTCCAGCCAGTTCAATCCTGCCGCTGCTGACCTGATCGAGGCCTGCGATACAACGCAGGGTGGTGCTTTTCCCGCAACCACTGGGCCCCAGCAGAGCCAGAATTTCCCCGGGAGCCACCTCCAGGTTGAGGTTCTGCAGCAGGGTCTGCTGTCCCACCCTGCGAGAGAGCTGGTTGAGAACAAGACCTGTGCGAGCAGAGCTGGAGGCGGTCATCAAGCGGTGAAGCGATCGTGATTGGTCAGGGCTAGCCCTTGATGGCCCCTTGGGTGAGGCCACTGATGATCTGCCGTTGGAACAGCAACATGATCAGCAGCAATGGCGCGCTACCTAGAACGGTGGCGGCGGCAAAGGCTCCATAGGGAACGGTGAAAATCGAGGAGCCGGCGATACGCGCAATCGCTGGGGCGAGGGTGAGCAGGTCGGACTGACTCAACCAGGTCAGGGCGATCGGATACTCGTTCCAGCAGAAGATGAAGATCAACAGTGCTGCCGAGGAGATGGCCGGAGCCATCAGGGGCAGAAGCACCCAGCGCAGGCGCTGCCAAAGGTTCATGCCCTCCATCAGGGCCGCCTCCTCTAACTCCACGGGGATATCGCGGAAAGCGGCCTGCAGCAGAAGGATGGCCAGCGGCAAACAAAGGCCGGCATAGGGAAGGCTCAGGGCCAGAAGGTTGTTCGCCAGATGAAAGTCGCGCGCCACCTGCAGTAGGGCTAAAAACAGCAGTACCGCGGGGAAGGCAGCGGCAGCCGCCACCAAGACGCTGATATTGCGAGCCCGGTGGGCCTGCATCCGGCTGAGGGCGTAGGCGCAGGGGATGGCCAAGAGCAGGGTCAACAACGTGCTGCTGAAGCCGACGATCGCGCTGTTGAGCAGATAGGTCAGAAACGGTGGATTTCCGTTGAGGAGCTGCTGGTAGTGCGCGAGGGTCCAGCCTCCACCGCCAGCCCCGGTTAGGGCTGCGGTGGGCCTGAAGGAGGTGTAGAGCTGCCAGAGCATCGGCCCGAGGCTCCAGACCAGGAGGACCAGGCGTGCCATTAGGGCTCTCCTCCCTTGATCGATAGGCGGCTGCTTGTGAACCACCAGAGACCCGCCAGGCCAGAGCAGAGCACAAGCAGTCCCGCAAAGGCACCCAGCATCACGGTGGCGCTGTAGCCAAAGTCCAGGAAGCGCATCGCATTGAGATAGGCGTAGAGGGCGAGGCTTTCCGTACTGCCTGCGGGGCCACCACCGGTCAGGACTTGCACCAGATCAAAGACCCCCAGCGCCTGGGCCAAGCGGAAGACCAGGGCGATGAGTAGATAGGGGGTCAACAGCGGAATGGTGATCCGCCAGAGGGACTGCCAGGCGGACGCCCCCTCTAATTGCGCCGCCTCATAGAGATCACGCGGAATGTTCTGCAGACCGGCCAATAGAAGTAACGCCACGAACGGAGTGGTCTTCCAGGTGTCAGCCCAGACCGTGGCAATCCAGGTGATGGAGGGGTTGGCCAGAAAGGCGACGGGAGCCACTCCGATCCAATGCAGGGCTTGGTTGATCGGGCCATAGGGATCGTTAAAGATCCAGCGCCAGCCCAGGGCCATAACAGTTGTCGGCAGCGCCCAGGGCAGGAGGCTGATCAGCCGCAAGCTGCTCTTGCCGCGTAGGGGCTGGTTCAGCAGCAGGGCGATGGCGAGCCCCAGGACCATTTCCGTCGTCACGGAGAACCCCGCAAAGCGAAGGGTCTGCCAGGCGTCCTGCCAGAAGCGACTGTCGTTCCAGAGCCGGATCCATTGGGCAGCCCCTGCCGGGATTGGCTTCAACTCGGTCAACACCGTCTGGGTGTGAACGCTCAACCAGAGGTAGTGAGCGATGGGCAGGACGAAGATCAGCGTTAGCGCGGCCAGGGCCGGCAGCATCAGCCACAGCTGTTGGCGTGAGCGGAACATTTACTGCACTCCTCCCGTGGAGCGCTCCAGTTGAACGCTGTTGCGCTGCAGGGTCTCCATGGCTGGTGCCGCAGCAATCTCCCCAGCGATCACCGTGTTGACCTCGCGGTAGAGCAGGTCACTGAGCTGGGCGTAGATCGGCGTCACCGGCCTGAGCACCGCAGCAGCCAGGGCCGCTTGCAACTCCGGCAGGACTGGATTGGCGCTGATCAGCTCAGGGTCTTCAAAGACACTCAGGCGCGTCGGCGTATAGCCCCAATTGAGGTTGAGCTCTTTTTGAGCTGCTGTGCTGGTCAAAAACTGCAGGGCCTCAACGGCCGCTTGCTTGTGGTTCGAACCCGAGAGCACGGCAAGCCCCCAGCTGCCCTGGGTCGCCACGTGGGGTTCCCCGGGCAGGCTCACCATGGTGGTGATCCCGACCTTTCCGGCCAGCATTGAGCCCGGCTTGTTCAGTTCGGCCCAGGCATAGGGCCAGTTGCGCATGAAGGCGGCGTCGCCACTTTCAAAGGCCTGAAGTGCTTCTGGCTCGGCCATGTTGGCCACCGAGGGAGGCGTGACCCCGCGATTGACGAGGCTGCGGAGCCATTGGCTGGCTGCAATCGCCTCCGGGCTGTCGAGTGCAGGTGAGCCGTCACGGAGCCAGCGGCCGCCAAAACCACGGAGAACCTCCAGATAGGTGCAGCTCAGTCCCTCGTATTGGCGGCCTTGCCAGACATAGCCCCAGCGCACCCGACCTTCTTGTTGCAGTGAGGCGCTAATGGCCTCCAGCTCGGCGGGTGTTCTGGGAGGTGCGTCCATGAGGTCCGTGCGCCAGAACAGCAGACCCATGTCAGCCACCAGGGGGAAGCGCCAGAGGTGGCCATCAAAGGCATTGCCAAGCTCAGCTCCTGGGGCGAGATCGCTCAGGGCATCGTCTCCGAGCCAGCCATCGAGGGGTTCGAGCCAGCCGGCCTTGGCGTATTTCGGCGTCCAGGTGACGTCCATCAGGAGGACGTCGTAGGGACTGTTGCCAAGCAAGAGGCTGCTGATGGCCAGGTCTGAGACGGCCTCTGTTTCCAGGGGTCCCCGGGTCACCGTCAAGTCAATGTTGGGGTGCTCGCGGTTGAAGGTCTCGACAAGTTCAACCGTGGCATCCGCGAAGGGAGCCGGCATCAGGATCGAAACCGGCTCTTTGCGGGGTTGGGCCCAGAGCACAAGGCTGATGAGCAGGCTGCCCAAGAGACAGCTCAGTCCCACCAGCCAACCTCTCCGTCCCATGGCTGCTACTGAATGGCCTCGAGTTGTTCCTTGGCCCAGTGGTCGACGCTCAGCTGGTCCACCGAGGCGGCCATGGACGCCATCCGCTCCCGTTGCTCCTCGCCCGAGAGGCTGAGCGCCAGGTCGATGGCCTCATCCATGCGTCGATGGGAGTAGGGGTTGGTGAGCACCGCACCCTTCATCACCACCGATGCGCCGGTGAACTCAGAGAGGACCAGGCTTCCGCCCTGGCCCTTGCGTGCCGCGGCATATTCCTTGGCCACCAGGTTCAGACCATCGCGAAGCGGCGTGATCCAGCAGATGTCCGATGCGGCAAACCAGGCCACCATTTCCTCGTAGGGAATGCGTTGGGTGGTCAACCGGATGGGCACCCAATCGATCTTGCTGAAACGACCGTTGATGCGACCGACCGTTTCTTCAATGCCCCGTTGGGTGTCCTCATAGACCTTCATGCCGGTGTTGGCTGCCACACAGGCCAAGACCAAAACCACTTGGCCATGGATGGCCTCGTTGCGCTCCAGCAGGCGTTCAAACGCGCGCAGGAGCTCTTCGTTTCCCTTGGTGTAGTCGACTCGACTGGCCGAGAGAATCAAGGTACGACCACGTTTGGTATTTGTCTCGATCTCCTTGATCAGCGCTTGAACGGACGGTGAATCGCGGACCTCGCGAATCACATCCGGACTGGTGCCGACCGGTGTTGCGACGAGCTTGACGCGGTGGCCGTTGTGCTCCAGCCAGGGGGTTGCATCCGGTTGGGCCAGGGCGCTGCCGCAGGGCATGAAATGGTCGGCAACCGACGCTTTCGGTCCCTTCTTGACCGGCAGCAAGCTGGACGCCGCCCGTGCGAAATTTTCGGCGTAGCGCGGGATATGGAAGCCCACGGCGTCGCAGCAGAGCAGGCTTTCGACGATCTCCTCCCTCCAAGGCAGGATGCTGAAGACATCACTGCTGGGGAAGGGCGTGTGATGGAAAAAGCTGATCTTGACGTCGGGGCGCAGGGCCCGGATGAACCCTGGCGCTAGCCAGAGGTTGTAGTCGTGAATCCAAATGGAAGCCCCAGGGGCCGCTTCATTGCAGGCCGCCTCCGCAAAGCGTTGATTGACCTCCCTGAAGGTCTGCCAGTCCGCGTTATTGACCTCAAAAAAGCTGGGAAAGCTGTGCAGGATCGGCCAGATCGATTCCTTGGATGTGACGTGATAAAAACTGCCGATCTGCTCCTGACGCAGCGGAATCCGCCTGAGCCGAATGGCAATCGGCTCCTCGATCGTCAGCGTTTCATCTTCGGCCCCTGGATCCTCGTTCTCTCGCCAGGCAATCCAGGTGCCTGAGGGATGGGAGCGGAACAGATTGCGGAGGGTTGGGATGATGCCGTTGGGGCTCTTCTGGTCTCGCCACTGCCTGGTTCCGTCCGCTTCGATCACCTCGTCAAAAGGGGAACGGTGATAGACGAGGACGAAGGAGCTCGGCATGCGGAAGCGGCAGGGATCACCTGTCCATCAGGCCGTGCCATTTGCAGGGTCGGCCCTGGGCTGCGAAGGGTTAGCCAGCCCAGACAGGCAATCTCCACCATCCCCTAGAGCCCAAGGGATGTCAAACCCAAGGGCCTCTCAAGAGGGCAGGCGTCCTAGAGACCGCGCTCCATCAGCTGCCCCATCAGATCGCAGCTGCGTTGCTGGAACCCGGCGAGTTCATTGGGCTCGAGTCCGCCGACGGCCAGTCGCGCCATTTCATAGAGATGGCGGCTGAGGTTGTCGGCCAAAGCCTGGCTAGGACTGGAGCCCGCTCCGGTGATGACCGAACCGGCCGAGAGCTTGATCAATCCCTCGACCAGACGGTGCTTGCGGTTGACCAGCAGCACGTGATGGTCTGGCAGACCGGGGAGGCGCTGCTCCATCAAGGCGCCCATGTCATTCATCCGGCGCATCTGCTCAGGCAGAAGAATCAGGGCCGCAGGGGCGTTCTCACCCTTGAGGGCCTGGACCTGGACCGTGACCTTGTCGTTGGAGAGCGCTGCCTTGAAGAGGTCCCTCAACTTCTCTGAGCTGTCCTTGCCCTCGGCGTCGCTGATCTCGTTGTCCTTCTCCTGAAGCGAGTCATCCAGTTCGCTGTCGACCCGCTGGAACTTCAGTTCCTCATGGCGGTATTCCAGCCAGGGAATGAATTGGGTGTCGATGAAGGTGTCGGCCAACAGCACCTCAGCTCCCTGGCTCTTCCAGAGGGCGAGGGCGCCGGCCTGACCGGCCTCATCGGTGCAATAGAGGATGCGCTTGTCGTTGTCGCTGCCAAGGCGTGAGCGGTAGCCCCCCAGGGTCGTGAAGGCCTTACCCCCCTCAGCTGCGATCGGATCAGCGTTGTCTCCCTCGGCCGCAGCGGCGGTGGTGCCAAAGAGAACGAGCTCGGCCACCTGATCGGCGAACTTCTCGTCTTCCATGGCACCGATCTTGATGAAGGGGGCCAGCGATTCCCAGATCTCGGCGTAACGCTTGGGTTCGTCCCGGTGGAGCTCCTTCAGGCGGTCACCCACCTTTTTGGCGACGAAGTTGCCGATGGAGCGCACCCGCCGGTCGGTTTGCAGAGCCGATCGGCTGACGTTCAGCGGAATGTCCGGTGAGTCGATGACACCTCGCAGGGGCAGGAGGTAGCGGGGGACGACCTCCTTGATCGAATCGCTGACGAAGACCTGGTTGCAGTAGAGCTTGATCTCGCCCTTTTCCCAATCCGCACGGCCGGTGGATTTGGGGAAATAAAGAATCCCCTGCAGGTTGTAGGGGTAGTCGGTGTTGAGGTGCACCCAGAGCAGGGGGTCCCCCTGGAAGGGGTAGAGATAGCGATAGAGCTCGATGTAGTCCTCATCGCTGAGCTCGCGAGGGCTCTTGCGCCAGGGGGCTTCGCGTTTGTTGACGGTCTCGCCTTCAAGCTGCACCTCCACTGGCATGAAGTCGCAGTAGGTGGTGATCAGCGTCC